>JAUWEX010000191.1 GCA_030607235.1 Planctomycetota bacterium
AAGGACGATTCAAAGCGCAAGTTTTTCCCCTATGCCCGATTCGGTAAAGATGACAAAGGGGAAAATGGCGGTAGTATGCATTATAAAGACAAAGAAGATGTTTGGATAATAAAACGAGAATACTGGAATGGAGATGTGAAAACCCCCACTAAATTGCCTGCCGAAATTATTAAAAAGATATTGGCGTATTCAAGCGAAGAAGGCAACATTATTTTAGACCCATTTCTTGGCTCCGGTCAGGTTGCCGTGGTAAGCAAGATGATGGATCGCAGATACTTAGGATTTGAGATTGTGAAAGATTATTTCGATTTTGCGCAAGAAAGATTAGTCTCCGGACAATACAGAATCATAGCAAAAAACCCATCAAATGCTCAAGCCGCATCAAATTCAGGCACTCTATTTGAGATGGGAGACTAACAATGACATTTCTTGAGATAGCAAAAAAAATTGGGAATGGCTTGTCTGGTATTCCGTTAAATTGGAGCGGAAAAGAATCTATCATTGAGATGAAAAACGCCAATAGTCGCCACTGGAAACAAACCGAGTGGATTGGATGGTATTTCCAATTCTTCTGCGAGCAAAACCTTGCTGATATAATGGAGATTCCCGGCCCAAAATACGGCAATTCGGGATTCGATGGATTTCTTGAAATCCCTTGGGATTTTAAGGCTCACGCGATAAATACCAGCAGCCACAACATAATCGTCAACGACAGTGAAGCAACAGCAAAGGCCATTGAGAAATATGGTGCCGTTGGCTTAATACTCGCGCTAGGCGAAGTAATATACAATGACAAAAATCGGACCTTCCAAAAATGGCACGAAAAAATAAAGGGAGGACCGTCAAAATACTCAATCGAACGAGAAAAGCGAGGAGCCTGGTCGAGATTACGCAAGTTTTCTCTTGATCTTAAGCAGATTTCCTTTATTCACATTTCTGATAACACTCTAATTAAATGTGGGTCTTTTCAAGAAGGCTTCCGCAATTCCGATGGCTCTCCTCGTCGGAAAAAGATTATGATTAATCTTGAAAAGATTGATAAAGAATTAGCGTATTTTCTGGAATTTTGAAGACAATGAGCGATTTTCTAAAAACAGTAAACCTGAAAAAATCATACAGGATCGGGCGAAACTTCGAGCCGGCGCTTCGCGGCGTCGATCTGGAGGTGGAGCGCGGCGAGTTCGTCGTGATCGTCGGGCCTTCGGGCTGCGGCAAGAGCACGCTGATGCACCTTTTGGGCGGATTGCACCGCCCGACGGAGGGTCAGATATTTTTCGAAGGCGCGGAACTGACGGCGATGGCCGACGCTGAACTCACGGCCCTGCGCCGCAGGGAGATCGGCTTCGTTTTCCAGCGCTTCAACATACTGCCCACACTCTCGGCGCGCCACAACATCGAACTGGCGCTCAAGATCCGCGGCGAAACGCCGGAGACAAGCGTGGAGGAGATTCTGGAGATGGTCGGGCTGACGGGCAAGGGCCACCACCGACCGTCGGAGTTGTCGATGGGCGAGCAGCAACGCGTCGCGATCGCGCGCGCGATTATCAGCAAGCCCAAGATGCTGCTGGCCGATGAACCGACGGGAAACCTCGACAGCAAGAACTCCGATCACATCCTGGATTTGTTCACGCAGCTGAACCGCGAAAACGACCAGACCATTTTGATGATTACGCATAACCCCGAGGCCGCCAAAATCGGCGACAGAATCATAAAGATGAAGGACGGCAGGATTGTCAATTGAGCAAACACCGAAATCATCGCCGGTCAACCTGAATTACGACCCTGACGGCTTCGCCAGCCTCGCACACGTCCGCGTCAGGCGCTGGTTTTGCGTATACGCAATCATCGTAGCGCTGTCGGTTGCGGCGTTGTTCGTCGTACCGCAGGATTACCGCCCGCTTGTTTATTGCTTCATCATTCTGACAACCTTCACCACGTTTATTCCGGGCAACGTAACCTACGTGATTTTCATACAGGTCCACCGCAACGCTGTGCCCGCAAAAATCCTGCACTACATCGACAAGGTGATAGACACGTCGGCCTGGGGCGGGCTGCCGATATTGCCGGTTGGCCTGCTGGGGGCATTGGCTTCGGCGATCGCCAACCTCAACGACTACCACGGTCTGACGCTGGTGTTTCGCTCGAAAAAGGTGCGCAGATTCGGCAACACGGCTTTTTACCATTTCGTGAAGAGATGGTTCGACCAGATGCCTTTTGCGCTGTTGCTACTGTGCGAGTTTTTTCCACTGCCGGTGGCGGTGGTGCGCTGGCTGGCGGTTACTCGGGCGTACCCGCGGTGGCGGCTGGCGCTGGCGTGTTTTATGGGACGTCTGCCGCGTTATCTTCTGACGGCGTACCTGGCGAGATCGCTCAATCCGAACTGGTGGCAGACTTTGCTGTTTTGCGTGATAATCGCGCTGATTCCTGTTATGATTATGCGCATTAAAGGCAGACGGACACAACCGCAACCAGCAACCCTCAAAGACGGGGAGATACAATGAAATCCAACGTGATAATTGCGGCACTGGTAATCATAATTTTGGTCGCAGGCGGCGCGGCGGTATATTTCAGCCTGCAGAAAAACGCCGCTCAAAATGCGGAAGAAAACAAGACAACCGCCCTGCCGGAGGGTAAGCCCGCCGACAAACCCGATCCGCAACCGGAAACCAATCCACAGGGGAAAACACCCGACGACAAACCCGCGCCCGACGTGGAGCCCGACAAAAAGCCCCCCGTCGAGCCGAGCGAGGTCGACAAACTGCTCAACAAAATCCACCGCAATCAGACGAGTCTCTATTCGCTCACGGCCAAGATAGACATGGTGGGATACAATCCCACGCGCAACGATATCGTCAAGACCAACGACGAAAAAATGAAGGTCGGCGACAGGTACTCGGGCGAATACGGCTACAAGCCCGGCAACAAGTTTTACGTGGTGTTGAAGGGCGAAGCCGAAGAGACGCGCATCTACGCCTACATGCACACGTTCTGGCGGGTTGTCAAATCCGATTCGGAGACAATCGCAAGCCGCTGGCTGCTGGGCAGCAGCACGATGTACGAAATCATCATGCTGCTCCAGGGCGCACAGCCCGACGTCCTGAAGCACATCTTCAACATCGAACTGCTTGACACGCGCGACCGCAAGACCTGCAATACGCTCAAAAGCCTGGGCTACACCGAAGGCCAGATGCCGCATAAGTACCCCAAACACCGCGAAATCCTGTTGCTGACCTACCGCGACGAAACGACCACGCACCCCTACGACCGCATCGAACTCGTGATCGATTACGTGAAGGCAAAAAAGAAATCGGGGCGCGAGGACGAAGTGCCGGTGATAAGGATGGCGAAACTTTATATCGGCAGGGATTCGAAAAGCAGCGACGACAACCCGATATTCGATAAAGAGTCGATCTTCCTGTTCACCGACTACGACCTCAATTTCACGGACGCAAAGGCCCTCTCCGACGACAAATTCCGTTTCGTGCCCGAAAAGGAAGGCGCCGATGTCAAGGTGGACGATCATGTGCTTGAACAACTCTACGGCAAAGAAGAGATTCTGGGCCGCATGCGTCAGACGCGCGAATATATCGCCGGCCTCAAGGCGGACATGACCAGCGAATCCATCAACCCGATCAAAGACGAGCCGGACACAATCAAGGGTACGCTGTTTTTCATGGAGCCGCATTTCTTCAAGATGAACACCGGCACGATGGACCTCGGCAGCAACGGCAAAAAATCATGGCTATACTACCCCGAGGACAAAATGGCCACGGTAATCGACCTGCTCAAACGCGCCCAATCCGCCGAAAAGAAAGCGAT
>JAUWEX010000096.1 GCA_030607235.1 Planctomycetota bacterium
CACTTCGTAGCCGAACTGGCCATAGATGAAGGGGATATACCAGAACTTGTAGTATACTGCGACATCCAGCATGATATCGCCACTGGATTTCGTCAGGGCGTTATCGATGGCTTCCTGCAGGCAGGGGTTGCCGAGCGGGAAAATGAAAACGATGGAGCGAGAGGACTCGCCCGTAACATTCATGGCTTTCTTGGCCTGGCTGAGATCGAGATCCTGAAGATCGACACCTTTTGTGGATACTACGGAAAGGTCAAAAAGCCTGCTGCTGCATCCAGCCACCAAAAGTGACCCGACGACAAGAATAACTAGTGCAGTAATTTTCATACTGGCACCTCCCTCCTCGAGTTAGGGAAATTATAGCGATCGCTTATTGTTGTATTGCACAATGCAACACATCCATTACAACATCCTTCGTTGTCCGAGATATTCAAGAGTATACCATCCAAGCAGAGCAATTCAAATGATTTTCGCAGAAAACACTTTTAACATTGATTTTCACCCAAATTAAGGGCATCCGTTTTTTACCAAAACGAAAACAAAACAATGCGAGGGCTTGATTGAAACCAACCGTTTAATTTGATATGTTTTTCGCCTACCGAGTTGCGTTGACCGTTTCCTACTACTTGCATCTTATCGGTTTTTTTATCAGGGATTCTTTAATAAATGACTTTTTCACCAATAAACGAGATACTCGATGAAATCCGCGCAGGGCGGATGGTCGTAGTCGTCGACGACGAGGACCGCGAAAACGAAGGCGACCTGACGATGGCGGCGGAGGCGGTAACGCCCGAGGCGATCAACTTCATGGCCACGCACGGTCGCGGGCTGATTTGCCTGGCGATGACCGAAGAAAAATGCGACGCGTTGGGCCTGCCGCCGATGGTCGCCAACAACGACTCGCAATTCGGCACGGCCTTCACCGTCAGCGTCGAAGCGCGCAAAGGCGTAACCACCGGCATCTCGGCCCATGACCGCGCCAGGACGATCCAAACCGCGGTGCAGGACGACTGCCGCCCCAGCGACCTGGTGCGCCCCGGACACGTCTTCCCGCTGCGCGCCCGCAATGGCGGCGTACTCGTTCGCGCCGGCCAGACCGAAGCCTCGGTCGACCTCGCCAGGCTCGCCGGGCTTAAGCCCGCCGGGGTCATCTGCGAGATCATGAGCGAAGACGGAACGATGGCGCGTGTGCCGGAACTAACGAAATTCTGCGAAAAACACGGTCTGAAGATGTGCAGCGTCGCCGAACTGATCCGCTATCGCCGCAGCAAGGAAAAACTCATCCGGCGCGGCGCCCGCGTCAAGTTACCCACGCGCTTCGGCGATTTCACGCTGATCTATTTCTCGTCCTCGGTCGACAAGGACGAGCACCTGGCCCTTTGCATGGGCCTCAAAGACGAACAGGATAAATTCGAACTCGCCGACGACGATGCGCTGCTTACCCGCGTCCACTCCGAATGCCTGACCGGCGACGTTTTTCACTCGGCACGCTGCGACTGCGGCGATCAGCTCGAACAGGCCATGAAGACGATCGCCGACGAAGGCCGCGGCATACTGCTCTACATGCGCCAGGAAGGCCGCGGGATCGGCCTGCACAATAAACTGCGCGCCTACGAATTGCAGGAAAGCGGCCACGACACCGTCGAAGCCAACGAAATGCTGGGTTTCAAGGACGACGAGCGCGACTACGGCATCGGCGCGCAAATTCTGTTCGATCTTGGCGCGACGCGCCTGCGGCTGCTCTCCAACAACCCGCGCAAGCGCATAGGGCTTGAAGGTTACGGCATCACGATCGTCGAAAAGGTGCCGATACAGATTGCGCCGACCGAGGCGAACCTGCGCTACCTCAAAACCAAAAAAGAAAAACTGGGCCACAAACTCGACCTCTAGCGCAGGCGGGGCCAGGCAATCCGCCTCAGGCGGCCTGGAGGCAATAGAGGAGGAGCCGCTCATTCCAATCCGCCTGAGGCGGACCGCTTCGTTGCTTTTCGCCCTTTGGCGAAAAGGGCGCTTCGCTTCCACACATTGACAAATCTTGTGCGCGGATTCGCGATGTGATTTTTTTCTATCCGCAGATTGCGCAGATTTCGCAGAATTTTTTCTTTTGAAAAATCATGTGGCACAGCCACCGGTAGTGGGCAGAAACGGGAAAATCGTTGTACCGGGTGTTCACTGGGACGCATCGCATTTTCAGTATCTGATTGACGAGATGAACTCGATTCCATAGGAGAGGAATAATGATTCGATTGAAATCCATGGCATTATTGTCATTTCTGTGCCTTGTGGTTGCGGTCTTTGCGGGTTGTTATAAACAGGCAGATCTAATAATCGAGATTGGCGAGGAAGGTCCCTTTAAGCCTCGCTTTGTTGCGAATTATGATATAATGAATCTAGATATATGCCATGTGTACGGATGGCCGCAACGTACTCCTTCTACGGAGACCCCCGATGGCGAACCAGTAAAGAGAAGCATGTGGGTTTGGGAAATTATCTGCAAAGATGGCAGTCAATCCGAATTTAAATGCAATTCCGTTAAATATGGCGAATTGCCGCTTGGATATGAGGGACAAGGTGGAGCACCGCTGGAAACAGGAAAGTTATACAGAGTTGAAGCATTCCTGGATAGGGGAGGGCATCCCTCTGCCAGGAAGGCGTTCGAATGGTTTTGCATATTAGAAGACGAATCGGGCGATGCGCGATTGATAGAACTCACGTTTCGGGCTTCCCGGCATTCTGATTTAGACCCCCCGTTCAATGAAGTGAGGCTTGAACTCGAAGAAGGCACCAGAAAGATACTGAAGATAATTCCGGTTGAGTAAAAGCCACCCGACAAAAAAGGTGCCTGACACCTTTCCGTCTTTGCAGACTTCATAATCACACAAAAATCCCCAATTTTTCCGTTTCAAACAACGTTGAAAATCGCGGCGCGGCGGCAAAAACTTTCTTTGCAAATTATGTGAAAATAATTTGACAGCGCATATGCGCGGGCGTAGAATTCGCCCCTAAAATTTAACTAGTTGCATTCGCTGGTTTAGTTATTGTTAGCCTGATGGAGGACAACATGGCAGCCAAATTCAACCCTTGGGCGATGGCCCAAGAGCAGGTGGACGCCGTAGCCAAACGGATCAAACTCGATCCCGGCATTCACCAGGTACTTCGCAATCCGCGTCGCACCCTCACCGTTTCCATTCCGGTCCGCATGGACGACGGAAGCATCAAGGTATTCGAGGGATACCGCGTACAGCACTCCCTCGCCCGCGGCCCCGCCAAAGGCGGACTGCGCTTTCACCCAGACGTTACGCTCGAAGAAGTAAAGGCGCTGGCCATGTGGATGACCTGGAAGTGTGCGGTCGTCGGCATTCCCTACGGCGGCGGCAAAGGCGGAGTCATCTGCAATCCCAAGAAAATGAGCCAGGGCGAAATCGAGAGACTTTCGCGCCGCTTCTTCTTCGAGATTTCCGCAATCATCGGCGAAGACATTGACATCCCCGCGCCCGACGTAAACACCACCCCGCAGATTATGGCGTGGATGATGGACACCTATTCCATGAAAAGCGGCTATCCCGCGCCGCACGTCATCACCGACAAGCCGCTGGAAATAGGCGGATCGCTCGGCCGCAACAAGGCCACGGCCCAGGGCTGCTTCTACACGATCCAGGCCGCCGCGAAGAAACTTCGCATGCCGCTCAAGGGCAAAAAGGTCGTCGTGCAGGGATACGGCAACGCCGGATTCTTCATGGCCGAGTTCCTCAAGGGCGCAGGCTGCAAAATCGTCGCGGTCAGCGACTCGCAGGGCGGTATCTACAAGGCCACCGGCATCGACGTCGCCGCCGCCAAGAAGCACAAAGAAAAAACCCGCACGGTCGTCGGACTCAAGGGCACGACGAAGATTTCCAACGCGGAAATCCTCGAGATCAACTGCGACATCCTCGTTCCCGCGGCGCTCGAAAACGTCATCACCAAGGACAACGCCCGCAAAGTCAAGGCCAAGATTATCGCCGAAGCGGCCAACGGCCCGACAACTCCCGAAGCCGACAAGATCCTCAACGCCAAGGGCGCGGTCGTCATCCCCGACATCCTCGCGAATGCCGGGGGCGTAACCGTCTCCTACTTCGAGTGGGTGCAGGGCCGCATGGGCCTGTGGTGGGACGAGAAAGACATCACCGAACGCCTCAAAAAGATCATGGACGACTCCTTCGCGGCAACATGGGACACCGCGGCGAAGGAAAAATGCGACATGCGCACAGGCGCCTACATCGTAGCGATGAAGCGCGTCGCCGACGTTACCAAGCTTCGCGGTATCTGGCCGTAATCGCAACAAACAAACACGCACACAAAGAGCGGCTCGAAAGGGTCGCTCTTTTTGCGGGCAGTGCCCGCTCCCAAGACTTTTTCCCACTCATTTCAAAACTCGCTCCTTGTTATAGCGCTTCGCGCTATAAACGCAGTCGCTTCACTTTTCGCCAGTGTGTGGGAGCAAGCGCCCTTTTCGCCGAAGGGCGAAAAGCAGCGAAGCGGTCCGCCTCAGGCGGATTGAAATGTGTAGCTCCTCCCCTATTGCCTGCGGACGTTGTCCGCCTTGAAATTGAGCGGCGAATCTGTTAGGCTCTCCGCCTTCAATCCAGCGAACATGGACAGACAGATTTATTTTCGGAGAATACCGATGCTTAACGCAAGACCGACCATACCGACTCCCGTAAACGAACCGATATTCGGATACAAGCCCGGCAGCCCGGAGCGGGCCGAACTCAAGGCCAGGATCGACGAGATGCTGGCCGATGAAATCGAGATACCCATCATCATCGGCGGCGAAGAGATCAAAACCGGGCGCATGGGCGAGTGCCGCCCGCCACACGACCACGGACACATCCTGGGCAAGTACCACATCGCCGGCAAAGAAGAAATAAAGAAGGCGATCGAAACCGCGCTGGCGGCCCGCGAGAAGTGGGCGGCGACGGCGTGGGAAGACCGCGCGGCGATTTTCCTGAAGGCCGCGCATCGGCTTCGCACTTCGTGGAGGGCGACGATTAACGCCGCGACAATGCTGGCGCAGAGCAAGAACGCCTACCAGGCCGAGATCGACGCAGCGTGCGAGTTGATCGATTTCTGGAACTTCAACGCCAAGTACGCCGAGGAAATTTACGCACAGCAGCCGATGAGCGCGCCCGGCATCTGGAACTACGTGGAACAGCGCGCGCTGGAGGGCTTCGTCTTCGCCGTAACGCCGTTCAACTTCACATCCATCGCGGGCAACCTGCCCAGCGCACCGGCGCTGATGGGCAACGTGGTGGTCTGGAAACCCGCCTCCACCGCGGTCTTCTCGGCCTACTACCTGATGAAACTGCTCGAAGAATGCGGCTTGCCCAAAGGCGTTATAAACATGGTTCCCGGCCCGGGCAGCGAACTGGGCGACATCGTCCTTTCGCACAAGGACCTCGCCGGAGTCCACTTCACCGGCAGCACGGCGGTCTTCCGCCACATGTGGAAAACCATCGGCAACAACATCGACAATTACCGCTCGTACCCGCGCATCGTCGGCGAGACCGGCGGCAAGGACTTCGTACTGGCCCACAAGTCCGCCGACGTGGACGCGCTGGCGACCAACCTGGTGCTAGGCGCGTTCCAATACCAGGGACAGAAATGCTCGGC
>JAUWEX010000116.1 GCA_030607235.1 Planctomycetota bacterium
GGGACTGGTGGTCAGCGGCGGGCACACGCACCTTTACTTCTGCCGCGATCATTTTCGTCGCGAACTGCTCGGTGGCACACAGGACGATGCCGCGGGCGAGGCCTACGACAAGGTCGCCTGCATCCTCGGCCTCGGCTACCCCGGCGGCAAACCCATCGACGACCTCGCACGGCAGGGCAACCCCAAGGCGGTGCATTTCAAACGAACTTTTCTTGACCGCGAGGAACTGGAATTCAGTTTCAGCGGCATCAAGACCGGCGTGCTCTACCATGTCCGCGGCCAGAACGCGGGCCGCCGCCGCAAGTCCAGCCGCCGCACCCGCGCCGCCGAATCCCGTCCCGTTGCCGACAAGGCCGATATCGCCGCGTCTTTTCAGGAGGCGGTGGTCGACGTGTTGGTGGGCAAGACCCTTCAGGCCGCGCACCGGAACGGGGTGGAGTCGGTGATCGTCGCGGGTGGAGTCGCGGCTAATTCGCGCCTGCGCGAGGTAATGCGCGAACGTTGCGCCGCAGAGGGCCTGGAGGCGTTTTTCCCGGAACTGTCCCTCTGCACCGACAATGCCGCTATGGTTGCCGGGCTGGGGTGCCACTACGCGCGCCGCGGCAAGACGGCTTCGCTGAGCGTGGACGCCACCGCGCGTGCGGGGAAGCCCCGCTGCCCAGGCAACGCCTGGAGGCAATAGGGGAGTAGCCACCTATTCCAAGACCCGCTTCGCTGCTTTTCGCCCTTCGGCGAAAAGGGCGCTTGCTCCCGCCCATTGGCAAAAAGTGAAGCGACTGCGCTTTTTCACCGTAAGGCGAAAAACAGGGAGCGGATTTCGGAGTAGGTGAAAAATCGTTTTCCTGCGGACGTTGTCCGTTGCTTATTGCTGCCTGTCCTGCGTGAGTTTTTCGGCATAGATCGTCTGGGAGGGGTAGGCGAGGGCGATTGTGTCGTTCTTGGCGAATTCCTCCAGAATTCCCTCGCATATCTTGCTGGTGGTTTCGCGTCGCATCCGCACCGGCGTCAGATAGCGCAACGTCAGCGCAATTCCGTGAGCCTCGATGTTGGTGTAGGTAATGGGGCTGAAGTGCTGGTAACTGATGGCGTATTCGCGCTGCATCCGGCTGATCTGCCGCCGCACCTCGTTTTCGATCTTTTCGGCCTCCTCCTGAGCCTGCCGCAGGATGATTTCCTTGGCCGTGTGCATATCCGAATTGAAGGTGATTACCGTTTTTAGTTCGTTCCAGATAAACGGGAATCCCTTGGTGTAGTTGGAGACCTTGCCGCGAAAAACGGCGCTGTTGGGCATATGTACGATGCGGCCGGTGCTCTGGTCGGCCTCGACCCAGTTGCCGACCTCGAGGAGGTGGGTCTGGAAGAGGCGTATATCGATCACGTCGCCGATGGTGCCGTTGATTTCGATGCGGTCGCCGATGTCGTAGGGTTTTTTGAGCGCGATCAGCATCCAGCCCACCACGCACAGGATGACCTCTTGCAGCGACAGCGCAATACCGGCGGCGACGAGGCCGAAAAACGCGCCGAGGCCCTCAAGGCTGCTGGCCCAGATGATTACGAGCGCGGTGATGAAGATCAGCGAACTGGCTACCATGATCGCGCGCCGGGTCTTGTGCTTGATCATCAGGTTGACAGGTGCGCGCTGGATCGCGTTGCGCAGGACATGCGCTGTGCCGAAGATCAGCAGTATCGCCAGCAGCGTCCATACCAAATTGTTGGTCAGGTCTTCGGATGTCAGCAGGGCGACGCGGATGCGCGCCCCGACGATCATGAGGATCACGCCGAGTATCGCCAGCGACGGCGAGGCCCAGAGCAGGATGGTGCGGAATTTTTTGGTGTGGGGTTTTTCGGGCAGGCGTGATTTGCGCTTGAGCATCATGGCGTAGGCTGCGGCGCCGACCATACCCAGGACAAGCGCCCCCAGACCGATCCACATGGCCATAGGCGGGAACCACTCCGGCAGGCTGTCGCTGAACGCAAATGCCGTATCTCCGATCATGGTCGCTCCCCCTCTCATATGATCGCGTTTGTGCGCAAGACTCCGCTGGCTCGGGTCAAAAAGCGGACATTCGCGTCTATCATAAATCCGCACCCGGCAAAGTCAACAAATCTTATTTTAAGTGCAGGGTGTGGGCGCGGGCTTGGCGGGAAACATGTGTGTTATCCGTTATTTTTCCACAAAATCCTTGCCCGTGTCGCGATGGAAGGTAGAATACAACAATGTCCCGGTTATTCGGGAGGACGGAATACTTTTTTATGGGAGAGACAAATGAACAGGAAACAACTAACGCTGGCGGTCGTGTGTCTGCTGGTGCTCGGCGTCGGCACGGTACGGGCGGGGGCGGCCGTAAAGGACTTCGCCTCTTACGTGCCCAAAGACACGATGATTTATGTGGAGATCGACAACGATCCCGTCAAGATCAAGGCCATGAAGAAGTCGGTGGCCAGCCGACTGAACAATGATCCCCGCTGCGTCAAACTGCTCGAAGAGGCGCTGGAACAGTACGACGTTATAATGTCCGGGATGGGCTGCTCGCTCAAAGAGGCAGGTATCTCGGCCAAGGATATCGTCAATCTTGAGGAAGGCGGCATTGCGCTGGCCTTCTGGGTGGCGACGAAAACGATGCCCAGCGGCGCGCAAAGCCCGTATCCGTTCCCGCAGGCCGCCATCCTGTTCGACCTCTCCACGCCCGCCTCAAAGACGGCATGGGAAAAGACCAACGCGCTTCTGGATGGCTTCGTCAAGAAAGGGACGTTCACCCCGAGCGAACAGACCATAGAGGGCCTCAAGGCCAGAGTTCTGGCGCTGAAAGACGCGCATACCGAGGAGATGGTCAAGCCTACGCTGCTCCAGAAGGGCGACGTCGGCATACTGGCGCTGACGCCGGACGTGATGAAGTCCATCCTTGTCTGCATGAACAACGGCGGCAAGGGCAGCCTCGCCAAAGTGGAGAACTACTCCAAGACCATCGGCAAGATTTCCGACAAGCGCTTGACAACGGCCTTTTTCAACATTGAACTTTTCACCAATATGATGGTGTCGATGGCAGGGGAGCATATCCCCGAAGAAGCCCACCAGATAATGTTCAACGTTTTGAAGATTGACAACATTCGCAGCATCGGCTTCGGCTCCTGGGCCGACTCGACCGGCTCGCACATCGATGCGTTCATGTACTGCCCGGGCATGCAAAGCCCGCTTTTGCAGCCCTTCACCAGCACGACCGAGAAATTCGCGCTGGTCGAAGGCGTCAGCAAATACGCCACGGGCTTCGTGGCGATGAGCATAGACCCCGTCGCCAGTTACAAGATGCTGCAAAACGTAGTCAAGCAAAGCGTCGGCGAGGAAATGTTCAAAGCGCTCATGGACCAACTCGCCGAGCAGGAAAAACAGATGGGCTTCAGCATCGAAAACGATCTGATAGCCGGACTGGGCAACGAGGTGCTCTTCAGCATGCCTTCGCTTTCGATCGACGTGGCTGTTCCGGCGTTCGTTATGGCGGTCGAGGTCAAGGACCGCGCCAAAATCGAAAAAGTCCTCAACATCGCCATCGCCGGAATCAACTCGCTGATAGAACAGCACAATACTACCGGCATGAATCTCAAAATCAAATTCGCCGAGAAAAAAATCGGCAAAGACACCATCTACTACAACGTCATCGGCGGCGCGTACTGCTTTAAGGGCAAGTACCTCATTGTAGGCAGCAGCGCCGACAGGATCGAGCAGTTCATCGACAGCATGAACGGCGATAATCCCAGTATTACTGACAAGGCGGAATACAAAAAAGCCATGCGCGTTCTCGGTGGCAAAAACAACATGTTCGGCTACATGAACATGGAGCACCTTTATCGCCTGATGGGCCTGATGCATTATTTGCAGGGCTTCGTCGAGAAAATGAAAGAAAACGACAAGCGCCCCGAAATGATGCAACCGGGAGCGTGGCCCGAAGAAGGCGACGAGGAATGGGATGAAGCGTGGCCCGAAGAAGGCGACGAGGAATGGGACGAGGAGGATATGCCCGAAGAGCCTGGCGAGCCAGAAGCGCCCGCACAGCCGAGCAACCCGGCAGGTGCCGACGACGGCGATTCCAAAGACGAACCAGAGCCGCACCCGGGAGATGCGATCGAAAAGGCAGTGGCCAGGCTCGGCGAGATCAACCAGGACGTTATGGCGATCACGGCCGAGTACATGAAGGCCTGTTTCTTCGTGCTAAGGCCCGAGAAAGACGGCCTGCGTTTGCAGACGTATATCCCGTAGCCTTCGTGTGTTCCGCAGGACCGATACCATGCGGTTTTACCGACTATCACAACGGGGCGCGTTCTCGAGCGAGGATGCGTCCTCGTGTTTCGGCGATAATATCTCAGGAGAAAACTCATGCACAAGACACGCATAATTATCTGCGCGCTCGCGATAGCGGTGGCGCTGGGCGTTGGTGCGCGCGCGGCGCAATTCAGCGACTACCTTCCCGCCGATTCGCTGCTGTACCTTTCGTGGGACCTGACCGGCCAGACCCTCAAAGACTACGAACAATCCCAACTGTTCAAGATGATCGAAGATTCCGAATTCCAGAAACTCTTCGAAGACAGTCCCAAAAAGTCGATTGACAATATGGGGCTTAGCGACGAGGAAGTGCGCAGACTGATGCGCGGTCGCATGGCCTTTGCAATCACAGAACTCGAAGCCCCCAAAGAACAGGGCGATGAGCCTACACCGCATCTCGCGCTCTTCATCGACACCATCGATCCCGCGATCAAGGCGATCACGATCAAAATGCAAGCGATGCTGGAAAAAAAGCGCGTCGAGAAAAAACTGCCGGCCAAGAGCAAGACCTGGAATGGCGTAAAAATCAGGATCTACCACGATCCCGACCTGGAAATCCAAGACCACATATTGTTCTCGTATAAAAACAACTTCGTCATTGTCAGCACACCCAAAGCCGCACGGAGCATTATCGACGCAATGGTCAAAGGCCAACCCAAAGCGCTGACCGGCAAGACCAACTTCGTCGCCGCCCAAAAGAAGGCCGCCGAAAAGTCGATCCTGTGGGGATATTTCGCCGTCGACGTTTTCAAAAAAACCATGCCCATTGACGAGATGCTCGAAGAGGATCCCGGTTCGGCCATGATTGCACGGTTCCTCGGCGTCAATGACATCCACACGGTGGCGTTTTCGGTTGCCAGCAACTCCGACCGACTTGC
>JAUWEX010000248.1 GCA_030607235.1 Planctomycetota bacterium
GGTTGTGAGCGGAACGATCCCCGCCAACACAAGCTACATCTACGTCGAGGTCTGCGGCAGCACCAACCAGGGACCGGGCGCTGGCAGCGTCATCGATTTCGACGACGTGGTATTCAAACCAAGCATAGCGGCCAGTTATAACTATCCGACGGCGACGATAAGCGCCTCCGACAAGCGCATCACCGGCTCGGGTTACACGACGATTTCGTGGAGCACGACCGGCTGCTCGACCGCGCGAATCTATTATCGCATCAACAACGGCAACGAAACCTACTGGCGCAGCGGCGCGAGCGGCTCGCAGTCGTTTTACGCCACGGCGGGCAACGTCTACACCTTCAACATCTACAAGGACACCTCCCACACCCGCCTGCTGAACAGCGTAATGGTCGTGGCCCATCCGAACAAGCCTTCGGGCTACACCGTGGACGATTATGAAGACGGCTCGTATGCTGGCACAGGATTCAGCGGCCATATCAGCGGCAAAAGCGAGAGCGACGGTTTGCTGAAGTTCCACACAATCGGCAACGACCCGCATTACGTCAAGTACAGCCTCTCGATCAACACCTCGACCTACGACAGGGTCAAGGTGCGGATGAAGGTCATCCACGGCGACGGGTCCGGCCAGATTTTCTGGAACAACGGTTCGGGCTGGAGCGAGGCCGATTCCAAAACGTTCACCGTAATCAACGACGGTCAATGGCATGAGTACACGATCGACTTGACGTCCGATCCCGACTGGAGCGGGACTGTAACGCAGTTCCGACTCGATCCGGTAAGGGCCAAGGGCGCGATGATCGAGGTCGACTATATCGTCGTAGCGCCTTAACAAACAATCCAACATGCAATACCTGCTGCCTCTCTGCGAATCGCGGAGGGGCGGTTTTTTTCAAACCTTTTCGGCGGGGGGAGGGGGGCGATCTCGCACAGATTCAGGAACCACGAATTCGGCTCGATCGAAGAGGTACTCGCCAATGTGGATGTGGGCTTGCGTTTGCGGAGAATTTGCGGTATACTCCATATTCCATTCGACTATGTCGCTTTATCTTGCGGGGAGGGAGCGTCCTAACCGGGCAAACCATGAGTGTTGGCGTCGGCATATCTTTCGGCAAAGCGCGCGCGCGTTTGATCGCGTTGCGATTGCATGGCCCAAAAGGCACGGTGCTGAACTGCACCGAGCAGGCGCTCACCGAACAGGACAGTGCGTTTTCGGACCCCTCCCAACTCAACGGAACCTGGCACAAGTACCTCACGGGCCGTGTCGCGGTTGGTCTGCCTCCGGCGGACACCACAACGCGCGTTTTTTCCCTGCCGTTCCGCCGCAAAGAGCAGATCGCCAAGACCATCCGGTTTGAAACCGAAAACATCGTCGAGGCCTACCAGCAAGCGGACTCGATCTTGTCGTACAAGCGACTGGCCTTGGCCAAGGAGCCTTCGGACAGCGCACAGAGCCTAATGTTCACGGTTTCGGGCAAGCGCAAGGCCGTGCAGGATTCCATCGCCGCGCTCAAGCCGCTAAACGCCAAGCCAACTACGATCGATACCGATATCTCGGCCGTCTACAACCTGATGTGCTTTCTCAAAGCGTTCGCGCCGAAAGACGAAGGAATTGCGGTCTGCGACGGCGGCGAATGGGCGTATCTCTTTTTCAGCAAAAACGGGCAGATGATAAAGGCGCGGCGGCTGCGAGTGCCTCCAGCCGGGGTTGAAGGCTCCGGCTTTACGCAGGTCCTGGCGCGGGATATAGCGCTGACCTGCGCGGAACTGCAAATAGAGCCTGCGGATTACCAGGGCTGCGCCGTCGGCGCGGCGTTTCGCGACGCGGCCTTGACTGAAGCGCTCTCGAAGGCCACCGGCATCGATTTCCATACGATTGACATCGCCGAGCGGATAGAGATGCCCGGCGAGATCGGCGGCGGCTGGGAAATCGCGCTGGGTCTGGCGATCCGGGCCGCAGGTCGGGATTGGTCGCAGGTCAACCTGCGCGCGGAGGAGTTTGCGCTCCAGGGCAAGTCGATTGCGCTGCTGTCGTGCGCGGCGCTGTTTTTGGCGTCGGCGCTGGCGATGTTGATCGTCTGGCAACAGGTTTATTCGTCGGACCTCGCAAAGGCCGGGGAGCAACTGGAAAAATTTCACGCGCGACAGGAAGTTATACTCAAGTCGGTCCTGCCGAACACGAGTTTCGAGTCCGGCGAGTTTGTCAAGAATATCGAGCGCGCGGCGGAACTCGGCGGCAACTACGCCGAAGACACCGCGATACATTCGCCGCTGATTATCGTCAGGGCGCTCGAAGAGGCGATGGAAAAGATCAAGTCCGAGGCCGGGTTCGAGGTCATCGGAAACTGGGATTACGGCAAGGGCAGGGGTTTCGGCGAAAACTCAAAGGCGTACGCCCTGCGCGTAACGATGAAAATCACCAAGGGCACGCAGGAGCACGCGCAGTGCCTGGCGACAGAGATAAATAAAAACAAGATGCTCGTCGCCAACATCCCACAATCCTCGGCAGACATGTCGTTCGACCTGATTATCGCGTTCAGGGGGGCGAAAAAATGACCTCCATGAATAGCATACACGTGATGCTCAAAATCTGCGTCGCACTTTTGTGCGCCCTGATATTTGGATTCGGCATAAGCGCCGCTATCGCGGCGAACTCGCTCAACAGGCAGATCGACAAAATCCAACAGGCCGAAAAGGATCTCGCCAAAGCGCAGAAGTTAATAGCCGACAACCCGCAGATCGTTGTCGCAAAGCACGGAGAGAAACAGGCGAAAGAAGTTACCCTCATGAAAACAGTAAGATCCTGGCCATCCTTGAATTGACTAACAAGCGTCTTGACGATGTAAACACACACCTGGCAGATCAAAGCCGTCGCATTGATGAGACGAACAAACGGATCGATGACATACGCGCTGAATTAACCCTGCGCTTTGATGAAATTCATTCTGATCTGATCAATCGTCTTGATGCCAACAATGCCAGAATAGACCGTTTTTTTGAGACTGCCGTTACCAAATACGAACACGGAAAG
>JAUWEX010000044.1 GCA_030607235.1 Planctomycetota bacterium
CCTTAACCTGCTAAAAGTACCATGACGTAATTTGTTTCTATCAATACCAAAGCCACCGTCATCAACATTGAGCAATCTATTGCGCACGTATACAAAAAAACCATTACTACGCTCAATCTGATCCGATTTGCCTCCCCTCAAATCATTTTTATATATTTCTACTTTTCCGGTTATTCTCCCAATTTCTGGATGAAAAAGTCCGTATCTAGTATCCGAATTACTATTTTCACCTTTGTCTTCATCTATCTCAAATTTCGGCGAGCAAGGTTGGGAAATTTCGCATAAATTACGACCCAGCACCCATGTTTTTATGAGGTTTCCCTTATCCATCTTATGGGATCTTAATTTCTTCCCATTATAATAAAGAACAAAATCTGGCCTGAGTGGAAGAGCTGTTCGTAATATCCAATTTAATCGTCCTCGCTCAATTTTTTTTCCCATATCTTTGAGATTTGATAAGATTGTTACCGTCCAAGATTTTCTAGCGCCGTGTCCAAATAATTTCAATGCCTTATAACCTTCCTTATCACCATTACACCACGGTCTTAAGATTTCTCGAGATTTTTTTTCATCTAACTTACGAATAACTAATTCCTTTGCCTCTTCTCCAAAAATACCTGCCATTTCATCTGATGCTAAATCACTGTAATCCATTGTAATGGCAAGATATTTATTGTTTTTTTTGCATATGTGAGTCAATTTCTGTGCCAACACATATGTTGCAAGTTTCCCAATGCCAAATTTGCCAATGGGTTTACGCTTGTTTATCGACTTTCGCTTCCGTCGGGTACTTTTCCCTATAATCCAGTGTTGTTCTAATCCTTCTTCGTCCATTCCTTCTCCATCATCTATAACAACTATAGTCGCATCCGGGTCGCGTAACTCTGGAGAAAGAACTACATGAACATTATTTGCCCCCGCATCAAAAGAATTCGAGACAAGTTCTTCTATGGCTTTGTATGGACTGGAATAAAGACCTTCGGAAAAAAGCTCTATTATCCTATGGCTGATTTTGACCTCTATTGTCCTTTTGGGGATGCCTGATTTTATATATGAAAATTCCTCAATCATCGTGCCGATCTCCTTCGCAAAGATATACTTCTATCCTAACTGCAAACTATTATATTCCCATGCCGCACGTGTCGGCAAGGATAATCCGTAACTAATTATTTCACTTGATGTTACTGCAACAGTACGTGAGTGTTGAAATGTGTCTATTCGTGTTCCTTCGTGGTTCCCTCTGCGATCTCTGCGTCTCCGCGGTTAATTAATGGTAGGATGAAAAGGTGTGAATTCGTGGTTTCAGGAAATCTGCGAAATCGGTGAAATCTGTGGATTAGAATACATAATCGTCGGTGTATGTAGAGGAGATGCTATGGCCACTAAACGCACCGACAACGAAATTCTCGCGCTCATCGCCGACGCCGCCCGCAACCTCGGCCTGCGCTCGCTCTCCATCAACCAGTTCCGCCGCGCCACCTCCGCCTCAGGTGGACCCGACCCCGGCATCGTCAAAAAACGCTTCGGCTCGTGGAACCGCGCCGTCGCCCGCGCGGGCCTCATCCCGCGCCCGCCGCACAAACGCCTCCGCGGCGATCACCTCGGCGGCGTCTACCGCAAATGCCGCGCGCGCCCGCGTGCCAAAAAACCCGCCCCCGGCGGGCTGCCGCTGGGCCGACTGCTGAGCCACGAGGCGATGATGTTCGAGCCGACGTCGGAGTCGGGCGTGATACTTCTCTTCGGCGCGCTCGCCGCGCATCTGGGCTTTCGCGTCGTCAAACTCGACCGCGGCTTCCCCGACATGATCGCATGGCGACGCATGCCCCAGACCGAACGCTGGGAGCAGGTCCGCGTGGAATTTGAACTGCGCTCGGCGAACTACAAGGCACACCGGCATCCGCTCCCCGGCGACAAATCCGGTCGCCCCGCCGACCTCATTATCTGCTGGCGGCACAACTGGCCGGGTTGCCCCATCGAGGTCATCGAACTCGCCGCCCTCGTTCCCGGCCTGCCCAGGCAACGCGCAGGCGGGGACGCCCCGCAGCAAATAGGGTAAACCCACCTATTCCAATGCCCGCTTCGCTGCTTTTCGCCCTTCGGCGAAAAGGGCGCTTGCTCGCACCCATTGACAATTTGGGCAAGTCTGCTGTGTAGTTGGGGATTTTATAAGACACAGACAATTGGAAGGCCGGATGAAAAGGTGTGGATTCAGCCATTAGGCTTTGAGCCAAAATTTCTGCGAAATCTGCGGACTAATATATTTTCAATCCTCTGTGTTCTCCGTGTTCTCTGTGGTGAGAAATCAGCCTGCTCAGCCTGCGAGGGCGATGAGGAAGCCGCTGCGCGTCGCGTAGTAGAGCCGCCCGCCGACCAGCAGCAGGTTGCCGCCCGTGCTGTGTTTTTTGACGGGGCCCGCCCCCCCCATACCCGACCCCGGCATCAACCCCGGCGGCTTAGACGAGTCTTGCGCGGGCGCATCATCAAAGCGGCCCTTGCTGTCGACCCACACGCTGCCGAGGTGGAGTTTGAGCCGCACGACGAGCGCGTCGAATTTCGCCTTGCGCCTGGAATTTTTTTCCTCGGCGGCGATCTGCTCGACGATCGCGCTGCTCTCGGTGCAGACGCCCATCAGTTCCAGCCAGTCGTCGCGGCTTTTTTCCGGGTCGGCCTTGTTAGCCAGCGCGACCATCAACTTGCGCGCGCGCGACTTCAGCAGCCGCTCCACGTCAATCCGGGCCGTGCCGACGCGGCGGCCGTCCTTGAGCGCAAGGTAAGCCACGGCGTCGCCCCCGACCGGCACCGCCACGCACTTGCGGCCGATAACCGGCGAGCCGTCGAGCGCGGTCTCGGCGCTGCGCCACAGCACCATGCCGTCGGCGTCGACCAGCGCAACGCCCGCCGGGCCGAAGAGACAGACCGTCCCGTCGGGGCCCGCGAGCATATCGCTGTAATCGCGCTTGATGAAGGTCGGGCTCCACGAGGCCGACGCGCCCGTGCGCGAACTCGCCACGCGCCTCATCCACAGCAGGCGCCCGCTGACGAGGTCGTAAGCCATCAGATGCTCCGAGCCGTTGGGCATGATGTAGATTTTGTCGCCGCAAATCAGCGGCGGGCGCACCAGCGCGGTCTCGGTCCTGGCCACGGACTTGCCGTCGCCGGTCGCCATCCGGCCCGTGCGCGAACGTATCGATTTCTCGCGCACCAGCGGCGACTCGCGGAAGCGCGTTATCCAGTTGACGCGACCGTCGCAGACCGAGATCGAGGCGAGCATCCCGCCGGTTTCGATTATGGCGTTGCCCGAGACGACCATCGGCGGGGGCGCGATCATGTCGTAGTAGTAGTTGCCGCCGGAGAAAGCAAAGCGTCTGGAGACCCGCGCCAGGCCCGCGCGCCAGTCGCCGACGGACTTGCTCCAGACCAGCCTGCCGTTGTCGGCGTCGAGCGCGACGAGTTCGAAGGTGATGCCGTGGACGCCGCCCAGGATCGTGTCGCTCGATGCGGTGAACAGCACGCGGCCGTCCGCGAAGCGCAGCGGCGAGCGCACGCGCGCCTTGCCGAAGTTGCCGAAGGTCGCCGCGCTCTTCCACAGCCGCCGCCCGGTCGCCAGGTCGAGGCAGATGACGGTCGAGCCGGTCGAAACGGCGTTCTTCTGGATGTTGCGGAGATTTTTCAGGTCGGTCTTGTTCTGCGCGGGCTGGAATTTTTCGAGAGCCTTGGCGACGCTGTCGTAGTTTTCCATCACGACGTAGACGACGCCGTGCGACGGCACGATGAGCGAATACGGGTATTTCACGGAGCGGTCGAGCGGCACGTAGCGCAGTTTGTGCAGGAGGTCAACGCTGTCGATGGGATTGTCGTAGCGCCACAGGGTCTTGCCGTCCCGCGCCGAGACGCACCAGGCCGAGACGCCGTTGTTGAAAATCACATTTTCGCCGTCGGAGACCGGGAAGTACGGATACGCGCCCGCGGGCCGCCGGCCGTGGAGCGCGAAAGGATACGCGCCGCGCTTTGTGGTCTTTTCCAGCATCTCCTCGTCCCACGGCACGAAGGTCTTGCCGCTACGGTCGAAGGCCGACACCGTGGGGTACGCCGCGCCGAGGTGTCGCGTCCAGAGCGCGTAGCCGGACGCCACGCCGGGGCCTTTCGGCGCGGGGTACGGGTTGCCCACCGAGCCGGGGTCGGGCTGGGCGGCGGCGCGGGCGGCCTCGCCGGAATTTTCGAACAGGCTCTTGACGTAGTCCGCGACGGGCGTCTCTTTGCCCATGACGCGAATGCGGGCGTCGGGGTCGGAGGCGGCGATGGCGTCGGCCAGCGTGCGGGCTTCGTCGTCGAGGCCGAACTGCAACAGCGACGCCAGCACCAGCAGGCGCGTGGTGAGCGCGGAGGTACCGTGCAGCCACGGATAGCGCCGCCAGTCCATCACGACCTTGAGGTAGGCGCAGCGTTCGTATTCGGTCGCGACCAGCACCGCCAGCGCGCGCGGCGCGACGGTGGTGAAACTGTACTCCCACAAAAACGCGCCCAGCGCCGCGGCGTTGCTCCGGCGCATGATTTTGCGGAATTTCATCCCGGCGGTGATGTCGAAGATCGCCCGGTACCGCTTGAGGTTGCCGGTAACTATCCGCTCGATCTCGGCGTCGGCGGGCCTTTCGACAACGACGCGGTCGTCCCAGGCGACTTTTACGAGTGCGCCGCGCGAAAAACCGAACACCTCGTGGCACTGGATAAGCGCTTCTTGTGTTTGGCCGCGGACGAGTTTATCGCGGATTTCGCGCTTAATCTTGCCGACAACCCTGTCGTATTCCTCGCGGTCTATCACGCCGTAATTTACGAAAATCGGCAGCAAGACCGCCTCGATTTCGTATTTCCATTTTCCGTCGGGGTCGTTTCGTTTAATCGCGGCGGTGATTCGGGGCGCGAGCGCACCGCCCAGCGATTTAACCCGCGTGCCGAGGGGGTCCAGCAGGTCGAGCGCGCGCAGGGCGTGCCTTTTGACGAGGGGCGTTTCTTTGGTGTCGAGCGCGATCGTCGCTATCCGCGGGAATTCGGAGACGTCGCCGAAAAGCGCCAGCAGGTCGATGCACGAGGCGCGCATTTGGGGGTTGGCGTCGTCGAGACCCTTTTTGATTTTGGGCAGGACGCTCTCGCCCGCCGCCAGCAGCGCGACCGAGGCGTTGAGCCGGTCGTCGTGGTATCGCGAGCCGAGCATCTCGCACATTTTGTCGACGTTGACGGGCGTCGGCGCGGCTTTTGGGGACTTGGGCGGGTTGGGCACCGCCGGAGGGGCGACGGCGGGTGCGGGCGCGATGCCGAGTTTTGCGATTTCGGCGTCTATCGCGTCGATGCGCTCTATCGCGGCGGCTCCGGCCGGGCGGTTGAGCCACAGCACAATGCGGGAGTCGATCTTCGACTTCGATGCGCCGGAAAAAGCAGCTATGCCGGACGTGATTGCCCTGTACGAGCCGCCGGTCGCGATGAGGATGTCTTTGCGGCCGTCGCCGTCGATGTCGGCCACGGTAATGCATCTGACTCTTTCGCGGCGGTCTTTGACGGGCATGGGCGGCAACATGCGCCACCTGCCCGCGCCGTCGCCGAGGGCTACGATCACTCTGTCTTTGGCCGCGGCGATGACGTCGATGTTTCCGTCGCCGTCGACGTCGGCCAGTTCGATGTCGTGGGTCGGGTCGGGCGGCAGGCCTTCGCTGGCGGGCTGCCAGACGCCCTGGCCGTTGCCGAGGCATGCCTGTACGCCGTGGGGCATGTATTCGCTGACGGCCGAGTAACACAGGGCGAGGTCGGGATGGCCGTCGCCGTTGAGGTCGGCGGCCTCGGCGCAGGCGATGGCCTCCCACGGGAGCCTGCCGAAACTCAGCCCGACGGAGGCGCGGCGGAATCGACCCCTGCCGTCGCCGAACCAGACGGCGTCGAGGTTGTGCCGATCACCGACTTTGCCGCGGTGGGCAACAACGAGGTCGACGTTGCCGTCGGCGTTGAGGTCGGCGGGCAGAAAGCCGCTGCATCCGTAATCGATGTCTTTTTTGCTTTGGATGAGACGGGGGACGTTCCATTTTTGGAAGGTCCCGTTGCCCATGCCGCGATAAATGATCGGCCCGCCCGTCGTGGAATTTCTGGTGCGTTGGTGAGATACGGCGATGTCGATTTTTTTGTCGCCGTCGAAGTCGGCCAGCGCGATATTGCCGAAGACTGTGCCTTTGAGGGCGGGATCCATCGGCGACGTCGTCCAGCCGCCCTTGCCGTCGGAGAGGTGGACCAGCACGAGGCTCTTGGAATAGAGGCCGACGATGTCGAGGTGGCCGTCGCCGTTGAAGTCGGCAATGCGCGCCGTAACGATGTACTCGCCTTCGGGGTATTTGGGCGCGGAGAGCGTCCAGCCGCCCTGTGCGTCGGCGAGGTGTACCTTCACGCCTTCGCAGTGGCTGATGATGACGATGTCGTCGAGGCCGTCGGCGTTGGTGTCGATGCAGCGAATCGGCCCGATGAGGTGTTGCTGGTGGAGCGGCGCGAAAGGCCCGTCGGCGCGGCCTGAGGGAACGAAGCCGACGACGGTGTCGAGTGCGGCGAGGGCTTCTTTGCGGGTCTTGAGCGCGGCGAGGATCGCGCGGTCGTTGGCGAGCGATTTTTCCAGGTCGGCGATTCGTTTGGCGTCGACTTTGCGCGGGGCGAGAGCGGCGCGTAGTGCGCGAAGCCTCTCGGCGGCGGCTTCGACGGGAACGCGGAAGGCGGCGAGAGTTTCGTTGAGCGCGGCGGAATAGCCCTCGAGGTCGCGGGCGATGATTTGCTCGCGGTTTTCGACGGAGAGCCGATGCTGGGGTTTTGGCTTGGGCCTGGCGGGGGTGCCGCCGAATTGGGCGGCGAGGTCGCCGGATGTCGTCAAAAACACGCATAACAGCGCCGAGAGAAGCGCGGCTCGCAGGAGTGCGGCTCGCGGGGGGGTCTTCGGCGTTTTGGCGCCCTTGTTCATGTTTCGCTCCATGTCGTAGGGGGCCGCGGTCGGTTTTCGGATTCGCCGCGCCCGGGATTTTTACTTCGCAGGATTATTCTTGCCCAGAACCGTCATATTGCTGCCGTAGATGACGCACAATCTGCCGTCGATGATCCGTGCATCCGTATACCGCACGTGATTTATCGTTGTTGTATACTTGTATATTTCTTTGCCGGTGGCGGCTTCGAGCACCACCGCCCCGAACTCGATCTCCTGCTTCTGCGGCGTCCCGGGGGGCGATGGGGTCGGCGGCACGGCCTTATTATAACTCCCCATGAGGATAACGTATCGGCCGCCGGGCTTGTGGTATTGTAGTTTTTTGTACTGGTCTTTGGATTGTTTTTTGCCGTAAGTCAAACTTCGCTTTTCGAGGTCGTAAACGGCGCAGATGTTTTTGTCGCCGAAGACTCTGGGAAAGAGAATGGTCTTTTCGTAAAAAACCACGTCGGCGATGCCGGCGCTTATTTGGATGTCGCGAATAACCTCGAAGCGAACACCGTCTATCAGGTGGAAAACCCCTCCAGAATTGTGCTTGAAGGGTTCGGGTATGTCGAAAGCCATGATGTATCTTTCGGAGCGGCGGGTCTGAAGTTTTTGGTTGATGTTGGCCGAGCCGACGGATATTTCCGCGGCGCCGACGAGATCGACG
>JAUWEX010000104.1 GCA_030607235.1 Planctomycetota bacterium
GCAACTCTTGCAGCGGTCCTCAATAATCTCAATGCGAGGCATAATTAATCTGTCCTCCCCAGTTAAGTTTTCTTCTTAAGGTCTCAAAAAAATTCGCGTTGGTCGGCTGAACTATCTGAAAGTGCTGGTTGAATTTTTCGACCATCACCCTGTCGCCGGTCCTCATGCGGTAATCAATCTGTCCGTCCACTGTCAGCGCGGTGCGCTTGTCCTTCGAGAGCAATTCGATCTCGACCACGTTGTCCGCCGAGAACACCAGCGGCCTGCTTGTCAGCGTGTGCGGGCAGATCGGCGCCACCAGAAAACTTTCGATGCCCGGGTCCAGTATCGGCCCTCCCGCAGACAGCGAATAGCCCGTAGAGCCCGTCGCCGTCGCCACGATAACTCCGTCGCCGCTGAACGTCGTGAGCGCCTGGTTATCCATGTAGAGGCGCAAATCAATCATGCGCGGCATTGTATGCGAGATAACTATCTCGTTGGTCGCCGGTATGGCTTTGAGTACTTTCCCGTTGCGAACGTGCTTGCACAGCAACATCAGTCGCTTCGAGACAATTCCTTTGTTTCGGGCTATTTCGGGGAACTCGATGCAGAACTCCTTCTCGGAAAACGAGGCCAGAAAACCGAACTTCCCGAAATTGATTCCCACCACAGGCACCTGGCGGCGGCCCATCCGCCGTACCGCGCCCAGTATCGAGCCGTCGCCGCCCAGCACGATAACCATGTCCGCGTCGCAACTCTCCAGATCCAGCGTCATGTCGGAGTCTGTCGCGATTATGTTGGCATGTTTCTTGATAAACCTGACCAGCCTCTTGGAGGCCTGCGCGACGTTGAACTTGTCTTGAAGTCCGGATATTACGATGTTGATCATTTTTCCCTGCCGGTTTTATAAGTGGGATGGTTCTGCCTGGCGGCCGCCAGCGCCGCCTTGAACTTATCGCGTATTCCACGGGCGTTCAGCCCCAGGTCCTTCAATATCCTGCTGCGCGCGCCGTGCTCGATAAACCGCTCCGGTATCCCCAGCCGCACCACGGCCGTCTTGAGCGGATGTCTATCAGAGACGTGCTCCAGCACCGCCGAGCCGAATCCGCCGGTAATCACGTGATCCTCGAGAGTGAGGATGAAGGGTTGCTTCTCGACCAGATCCGCAAGCATGTTTTCGTCGAGCGGCTTCGCAAAACGCGCGTTCACCACTGCGGCGTTGATGCCTTCTTTCTTGAGCAGTTCCGCCGCCTGGAGCGCGGAATACACCATCGGCCCGTACGCCAGTATCGCGCCGTCGTCGCCCTCCTGCAACACGACCGCCTTGCCCAACTCGATCGGCCCCATGCATTTTTCGCCGGTAGAATGCGGGCAGGCTGCGCGCGGATAACGCAGCGCGATCACTCCGTGAGTCTCGACGGCGAACCGCAGCATTTTTGCCATCTCGCCCGCATCGCACGCCGCCATCAAAATCGTTCCCGGCAGGTGCCGCAGGTACGCGATATCGAACATTCCCTGGTGTGTAACTCCGTCGCCGCCCACGATGCCCGCGCGGTCTATCGCCAGCGTTACGTCGGCGTCCTGCAGGCACAGGTCGTGAAAAATCTGGTCGTAGCCCCTTTGCAGAAACGTTGAGTAGAGCGCCACAACAGGCTTCATGCCCGATATGCTCAGCCCGCCGGCCAGCCCAAGCCCATGCTGTTCGCAAATCCCGACGTTGAAATATCGCTCGGGGAATTCCTCGGCGAATCCGTCAAGCCCCGTGCCGTTGGGCATTGCGGCGGTAATCGCGAAAATCCGGTCGTCGTGCCGAGCCAGTTCCATAAGTGTCTCGGAGAAAACCGCCGTGAAGGATTTGCCCTCCAGCTGGCCGAATTCCCGCGTGATCTTGCCCAGTTCGGTACCCACCGGAACCGAGGCCTTGCGGCTGTGGTAGTTCTCCGGGTCGCGCACCGCCGGGCCGTGGCCGCGGCCTTTTTGCGTCATCACGTGCAGCAGTTTCGGCCCTTCGCGATCCTTGATTCCGTCGAGTATCTCAATCATATCCTTTATCTTGTGGCCGCTCATCGGCCCGAAGTACTGGAACCCCAACTCTTCGAACAGGTATCCCGGCACCAGGCCCTTGGCCACGATTTCCTTGAGGCTGTGCAAGGCCTTGTGCATTTTTCCGCCGATCAGCGGAATTTTGTCGAGTATGATTTTTGTTTCCTTGCGCGCCTGGCCGAAAAGGCGGCTCTGGCGGATGCGGTTGAAGTAGTTTGCCATTGCGCCCACCGACGGCGAGATGCTCATCTTGTTGTCGTTGAGTATCACCAGCAGGTTTTTGTTCAGCGCGCCGCCGTGGTTCAGCGCCTCGAAAGCCATCCCCGCCGCAATCGCGCCGTCGCCGATCACCGCTACGGCGTATCGGTCCCTGTTCCTGTGCGCGTCGCCGCAAACCAGCCCCAGCGCCGTCGAAATCGACGTGCCAGCGTGGCCGGAGTTGAACGCATCGTAGACGCTTTCTTTGCGATCGGGAAAACCGCACAACCCGTGGTACTGCCGTAGCGATCCGAAAATTTCCTTGCGGCCCGTTAGTATCTTGTGCGCGTAGCACTGGTGGCCGACATCCCATACCAGGCGGTCTTTGGCGAAATCGAATACGTAATGCAGCGCCACCGTCAGGTCGATCGTGCCCAGGTTGCTGCCCAGATGCCCGCCGTTGCGCTCGACCGTGTGGGTGATCAATCTGCGGATTTCCCCGGCCAACTGCGGCAGGTCGTCAAGCGGCAGTTTCTTGAGGTCTTCGGGGGAATTTATTTTGTCCAGCAATCCAGTCATTACATTAGCCAAAAACGGACACATCGGCATTAAAAAGCATAATCCGGCTATTATAACCTTCCCGCGGGTTGCGTCAACCCGCGTAATCGCCGCCTGCGCGCATTCCGAACTCGCGGAGGAACTCTTCCTCTATATGTTTAACGAGCGCCTCTTCGTCGATGGTCTTTCCGAGTATCTTTTGCATCGACGTTACCGCTTTGCCGCGGATGCCGCAGGGGATGATGTAGCCGAAATAACTCATGTCGGTGTTGGTGTTCAGTGCGAACCCGTGAAACGTCGTCCAGCGCTTTACGCCCACGCCGATAGCCGCGATTTTTTCCTCGCCGACCCAGACCCCGGGAAATTCTTCGACCGAACGGCTCTCGATGCCGTAGCGCTTGAGCACGTTTGTCAGCACCGTCTCTATCTTGTCGAAATAACCGCGGATGTTCAGCCCGTGGCGCGTCAGCGAGAGTATCGGATAGCCCACTATCTGCCCGGGGCCGTGATACGTTACGCCGCCGCCGCGGTGGATGCGCACCACCTTCGCCCCGATTTCCTCCAGTCGCTCGTCGGTGGCCGGCACGCTGGCGCGGTCGGTGTTGCGGCCCAGCGTATAGACGTGGTCATGCGTCAGGAGGATTAAAAACGACTTGTTCGGGTCAGCCTGCACCTCTGCCAGCAGTTCCATCTGCATCCGTAGCGCCTCGTCGTAATTTACACGGCCCGCGCGGATGATCTTGCATGTATGTTTAGGCTCGGGCAAAGAATCGACTCCCAAAAAACAGAACCGCCCATGGCGGGCGGCCCCGTGATGGTTGTTACTTTTTGGCGCGGCGCGCTTTCGCGGCCAGTTTGCGCCCAAGCCCCTGCGCGGCGATCGAGGCCGGCGCCCAGATGTCGGCGCAGGGCGGAGCGTAACAAAAATCCGCCATCGCGATCTGCGGGATCGTCATGCCGTTCTGAATCGCCAGCGACAGTGTGTTGATTGTCTCGGGGACGGTCTCTTCCGCGAGCACCTGCGCGCCAACGAGTTTACCGGTGCCCGGATCGGCCAGCAACTTGACGTGTACGTCCTTGCCGCCCGGGAAATAGTGCGGCAGTGTCGTGTGCGTTACCTTCAGCGCTTCGACCTTCATTCCGTTGGCCTCGGCGATGTCGGAGGTCATCCCCACGCTGCCGATCTGCAATCCGAAAAACTTGATCACGGCAGCGTTGTAGAACGGCGCGACCTGCGTCTTGCCGCCGACCATGTTCTGGCCCGCGACCACGCCCTGGCGTGTCGCTACCGTGCCCAGCAGACTGACGAACGGGAATCCCAGCAGGCCGAAGCGATCCTCCGCGCAGTCGCCCGCCGTGTAGATGTCGCCGTTGCTGGTCTTCATTGACTTGTCGACGACGACTCCGCCGGTCGTGCCTGTCTCGAGGCCGATTGACTTGGCCAGCGTTACGTCCGAGCGAACACCGGTGCTGTTGACCAGTACGTCGCACGGGATCTCGTGGTCGCCTGCGACCACGGCCTTGACGGTTCCGTTGCCGATAACGCGCGAAATCGTCTCGCCCTTGATTAGATCGACGCCGTTGTCGATCATATGTTGTTCGACTATTTTGCTCATATCAGCGTCGATCATCGTGCGCATCATCCTCGACCGCACGATCATCGTCGTCTTGAGGCCGCGCGTAACAAAGGCCTCGGCGATCTCTCCGGCGATGAAACTCGCTCCGTTCACGACGCCGGTCCTGGATTTCAGCGCCACCGCGCGGATCTTTTCGCCGTCGGCGATGTCGCGCAGCACGAAGACGTTTCCCGTCTCATCGCCTTCGGTCCTGGGCTGCCAGGCGTAACCCCCGGTGGTCAGCGCCAGTTTGTCGTACTCGATTGCCCGTTCCGCGCCGTCCAGCGTGTAGACGACCTTTTTGGCGTCCGGGTCGATCGCGGCTACTTCGGCGTTGTTGACGAGATTGATCTTCTGCTGCCGGAAAAACTTGTGCGAGAAAACCGTGATGTCCTCGAATTCCTTGATCTTGCCTTCGATGACAAACGGTAGCGCACATTTCGAGAAGGTCGGGAAACTGTTGCGTTCCAGAATCGTTATCTCGGCTTTGCGGTCGGCCTTTCTCGCGGCCAGCGCAACTGAGGCTCCGGCCGTGCCGTTGCCCACGATTACTATCTTTTTGCTCATAAGACTATTCCTCTGCTTTCCAGCGGACGTAAGGCTCTTTGATCGCCCTGACTTCGTCGAGCCGCTTGACCGGAGTGGTCTGCGGCGCGGAGGTAACTTTCTCGGGACATTCTTTGGCTTCTTCGGCAATCTGGAGCATCGCGTCGACGAATGCGTCCAGCGTCTCTTTGCTTTCGTTTTCGGTCGGCTCGCACATGATGGCCTCGGAAACGATAAGCGGGAAGTAGACGGTCGGCGGGTGGAAGCCCAGGTCGAGAAGGCGCTTGGCGATGTCCTTGGTGGTTACGCCGTTTTTTTTCTGCCAGTTGCCCGAAAGGACGAACTCGTGCATGCATATCTGGTCGTACGGCAGGAAGTAATCCTTTTTGAGCCGCGCGGCCAGGTAGTTGGCGTTGAGCACCGCGTTTTCCGCGACGCGCCTGACGCCTCGGGCGCCGAGCAT
>JAUWEX010000117.1 GCA_030607235.1 Planctomycetota bacterium
GTAGATATCGGGGCTGTATGCCCTTATTGTAACAAAAACCAAAAACGAAAGGGACACTTCCCTTCATCTCGAGGCCTTTCGGCCTGCTCGCTGAAGGAGGAAACGTCCCTTTCAGCCCACAATCAGCGTCAGCAGGTGGAAGCAAGCGCCCTTTTCGCCGAAGGGCGAAATTCAGAACAGTTCTCCAAACCGGTTTCAGAACTGTTCTGAATTAAAATCTTCTGAATTAAAATCGCCTTTACAATCCGCGCATAAGATTTGTCGGTAGATGGAAGCGACGCGCTTCTGTCGCCGAAGCACGGCGACAGACAGCGAGTCCGCCTCAGGCGGATTGAAATGTGTGGTCCCTTCCCTATTTGCAGCAGGGCGTCCCTGTCTGTCTTTTGCTTGACACTGTTCGGCGCGACAAATATAATCCGCTAATCGCTTGAACCGTGCAAAAATCCAGAATAATAGAAAGGATAATTCATGTCTTTGCAGATTTATATCGACGGGAAATACTACGACAAGAAAGACGCGAAAATTTCCGTTTACGACCACGGTCTGCTTTACGGCGACGGGGTTTTCGAGGGTATCCGTTCCTACAACGGCAGGATTTTCAAATGCCGGGAACACATCGACCGCCTCTACGACAGCGCCCGCGCGCTCACCATCAAAATCCCCATCTCCAAGCAGGAAATGATCGACGCGCTGTACGATGCGCTCAAGACCAACGACCTCACCGACGGCTACATCCGCCTGGTCGTAACGCGCGGAGTCGGCGATCTCGGCCTCGATCCGAATAAATGCCCCAAGGCGTGCGTAATAATCATAGCGGACAAGATTCAGCTCTATCCCGAGGAAATATACGTCGAGGGGCTGGAACTGGTAACGGCGGCCACGCCGAGAAACCATCAGGAAGCCCTTAATCCTCGTATAAAGTCATTGAACTACCTCAACAACATCCTGGCGAAGTTGGAAGGCATCCAGGCGGGGGTTAAAGAGGTGGTTATGCTGAACCTGGACGGATACGTATGCGAGTGCTCGGCGGACAACATCTTTGTCGTCAAAAACGGCAGGATAAAGACACCGCCGTCCAGCGCCAGCATCCTGAAGGGTATCACGCGCGACACGATTATCGATCTCGCGCTGGCAGGCGGTAAGGAAGTGCGCGAAACCAACGTAACGCGCTACGATTTGTATACCGCCGACGAAGTGTTCCTGTGCGGCACCGCCGCCGAACTTCTTGCGGCTATCAAGCTCGACGGCCGCGTCATCGGCGAAGGCATACCCGGGCCGATATTCAAAGACCTCCTCGCCAGATACCACAAAATGGTAAACGAAGCGTAACGAAGTCATTTGAACGGAATTCCCGTGGAGGACAACATGAAAAACAGAGCAGCCATATTATTATTCGCGACGATGATTCTGCTCACAGCGCTGATTGCTTCAAGCGCGCAGGCCGAAGATCCGTCGGAGACAACGCCGAAACCCGAGCCTGACAAAAATCCGACCGTAGAGACGCCCGTCCCCACAGAGTCGGACAAGGAACTCGACGAACTTATCAAGCAGTTCACCGAAGGCGACGAAGCCAAGATCAAGGCGGCACACGACGGTCTGGCAGCGAGGGGCGAGGCGGCGGTCGATCGTCTGTTCGGGTTGCTCTCCTCCGAAGACAAGGCGCTGGTCGAGCGCATCTCGGCGCTGCTCAAGGAAATGGGCATGACCGACGAGATCTACGCGAGAATGGATCTTTACCGCCCCGAATTCACGCCGGGCGAGTTGATAGGGGTTCGTTTCATCGTCAAAAACTACCGCAAAGACCCGGTAACCGTCTTTCGCCCGTCCGAAGGTCTGAAGCCCGCACGGGGCCTGAAACTCACGCTCAAAGACGCCACAACCGGCAAGACCATAAGCGAAATCGACCTGAACGCCAAGATCAGGGCAAATACCGGTATCGCTCCGACAGGTTTCGTCTTGCTAAAGCCGGGCGACAGGTATGAAGACGTTCTCGAACTGCGTGAGATTTTCCGCCTGGGCCAGATTACTCCCGGCAAATACGTAATTACCGGCGCGTATTCGGACAAATGCGCCAGAAGCGCTTCGTTGACGCAAAGCAAATTGTTGAAAAATTTCTATCCCGGTGAGATAGAATTCAAGCCGCTGGAGTTCACGATAAAGTCCTCGCAGACAGCCCCTGCGACACCCGAGCAGATCAAGCGCATCAAAGAATTGATCGAAGAACTCGGCGACAACTCCTACAAGGTACGCATCAAAGCCGAGACGGAATTGGAAAAGATCGGCGCAATGGCCCTGCCCTACCTCAAGGAAGCGCGTGACAATCATGAAGACCTCCAGGTCCGCGAAACGGCCTACAAAATAATCCAGGTGCTCGATATCGCCACCAAACAGCAAAATACGTATATCGGCATAAACCTCAAAAGTGCCAAGCAAGGGGTCGGAATCAGCATCGTAGAGAAAAACAGCCCCGCTGATAAAGGCGGCATGAGGGTGGGCGACGCCGTCATTAAGGTTAACGACGAAGAAATTACCGGCGACGATCCAAACACTCGCAACACTAACCTGATCAAACGCATCAGGTATCGCAAAGTAGGCGAAACGGTCATATTCACCGTAATCCGAAACGGAAAACAAATCGAACTAAAGATTACATTGGGTTCCAGAAGCAACTAATCAAGGCAATGCTATGAATTGGGATATTATTCCATCTTTGGCTATATCGATTGCGGCAATCCTCGCATTGCTTTGGCTGTTCGTGCGCTGGGAACAACGCACGGAAAGGCGCATCGCCGAAATTGCGCGCGAGATGCGGATGAAATTGACCGGCGGAAAAGACTCGCATTCCGCCGACGGCGGCGGGCAACTGGAAGAATTCTCCCGGCGGCTCCAGGAAATGCAGCGCTACCAGGAAACCCTGCGCGCTTCGCTTGAAAAGGCCATCGGCGAGGCAGAGATGCGATGGAGCAAACTCGCCGCCCCCGGCGAGGGCGCCGCCGAGGCGCACTTCGCGCGCCTCAAAGAAAAATTGCCGCTGCTCGAAGAATCTCTGACCGACTTCGGCGAGACCTGCAACGAACTGATGCAAGGTGTGCAACGCCTGACGGAGCAGCACAAAATCCTCAGCGAAAAGTGCGAAGAAAACAAAACGCCCGAGGAAACCTCCAACCTGCTTCGCCAGACCAAGGCCCTGTTGCACAACGGGAGCAAGTCAATCGAAACCGCAGCCGAAGTATTCAACAAAGTCAGTCAACATGTCGCTCAATTCGTGGAATTCGTCGCGGGAATTTACAAGGTCTGCGATCTGTGCAAGAACAACGCGCCGGAAGTCTCGGTCTGCCTCAACTGCGGCCGGAAATACTGCGATGAGTGCGCGGGCCGCAAGATAGGCCATTGCAAGGACTGCGCCGCGTCATACGCGCCGCTGCACATCGACATCGGCGAAGAATAGGCGGACAGGCAGGGCCTGCACCCAAGTACGGAGAAAGCACCTATTACAAGACCCGCTCGCTGTTGCGCCTTCGGCGCAAGGGCGCTTCGTTTCCACCTACTAACAAATCTTGTGCGCGACTTCGCGATGTGAGCAGGCAGGGCCTGCACCCAAGTACGGAGAAAGCACCTATTACAAGACCCGCTCGCTGTTGCGCCCTCGGCGCAAGGGCGCTTCGTTTCCACCTACTAACAAATCTTGTGCGCGGATTCGCGATGTGATTTCTTTCTATCCGCAGATTTCGCCTTCCGAAGATTTTTTCTATCCACAGGTTTCTTCTATCCACAGATTTCACAGATTTTTTTGGAAAAATCCTTTACCCGCTGAAAGGGACACATCCCTTCGGTGCGCGGCCTTGCGGCCTGCTTCCGAAGGAGGAAGTGTCCCTTTCAGGGCGCAACCACACAGCAAGATTACAAGACTTGCCAGTGAGTGGCAAGCGAAGCGCTTCTGTCGCCAAATGGCGACAGACAGCGAGCGCGCGTATGAAGGGTTTACTTGTTTCGTGGTTGAGGCGTTTTGGTGATAAGGGCAACAGGAAGGGAGTATTGGAATAAGTGGCTACTTCCCTATTGCCTCCAGGCGCTGCCTGGCGGTCATTCGCATTCGGATTTCGACTTGCGCCCCATCAGCATCTTTACGCCGGTTTCGGGCCGCAGTCCTTCGAACAGCACCTTGTAGAGTTGCTCGGTTATCGGCATCTCGACCTTGTGCTTCTTCGCCAGCGCCATTACCGAGCGCACGGTCCACACGCCTTCGGGAACCATCTCGCTGCTGGAGAGAATCTCTTCGAGGCGTTTGCCGCGGCCGACGCTCTCGCCTACCGCGCGATTGCGGCTGTATGGACTGAAACAGGTCGTCATCAAATCGCCCAGCCCCGCAAGACCGAAAAACGTCTGCCGCCGTCCGCCGAGTTTCACACCCAGCCGCGCCATCTCGACCAGCCCCCGCGTGAGAAGCGCGCTTTTGCTGTTGTCGCCGTACCCGATACCGTCCGACATGCCCGCCGCTATCGCTATGACGTTTTTGAGCGCGCCGCCGAGTTCCACGCCGATCATATCGGTGTTGGTATAGACGCGAAAGGTATCGGTGGTGAAAAGATCCTGCAAGGCGTCGAGCGTTTTCGCATCCGTTCCGCCGAGCACCACCGTGGTAGGCAGTTTGCGGGCGACTTCTTCGGCGTGGCTCGGCCCGGAGAGAACCGCTACCTGGTGATTTTTGCCGAGGGTCTCGCGGATAATTTTCGACGGGCGCAGCAATGTGTTGTTTTCGATGCCCTTGGTCGCGCTGACGACCGGCGCGGTTTTGTTGCTGATGGCGACGGATATTTTGTTGAGGCTGGCGCGCAGGTACAGCGTCGGCACAGCCGACAAAATCAGGTCAATGTCGCGGGGAATGTCTTCGGATAGGCCGGAGATCTTCAACGTTCGCGGTAACTTGATGCCGGGGAGGAATTTCTTGTTCTCGCGCGTCCGCTGCATCTCGGAGGCGTACTCCGGAAACGCCGACCACTGGTGCACATCGCGGTCTTTTTGCGTCAGCAGCACCGAGAGCGCCGTACCCCAGCCGCCGTCGCCGATAACGAGAATCTTTTGAAATCTGTTGGTCATAATGTGGATTTGTGCTCATGGCCCTTGAGCAGGCGCGCGATGTTGCCGCGGTGCGTAAAAACAACGCCTACGGAAACCAGCAGCGAC
>JAUWEX010000231.1 GCA_030607235.1 Planctomycetota bacterium
GTGTGCATTTCGTTGTAGCGCTGCGGCAAGAGGACGACAACCGAGGACTCGAATTTCGATTCGATATATTCCGCCAGGGTGCGCGCCCTGTTGTCGGTGAGTTTTTTGGAATCGCGCACACCGATTTTTTCCATCTCCCCCAGCGCCTCCGCGGGCACGTAGACCCCCGCCACCACCAGCGGCCCGAAGTAATCGCCCTTGCCGGACTCGTCGGTGCCTATCAGCGAGGCACCTTCGAGACCGTCCTTTGATTTGTTCGCCTTCGCCGTCGCATTCGCCACCGACCGTCCGAGCATCCGCTCGACAGCAGCCTGCACCTCTTCGCCGCAGTCGCCCACATCATTGAGTATTCGGGCGTGGGTGCCTTTTTTGCTCTCGAAAATCTGCACCATGCATTCGCCGCCCGGACAGGTTACGACGAACTGGAGGTGATACTTGTGTGAAGTCGGGTGGGATACGCCGAGACCCCGCTCGCGCAACAGCGGCCGCAGCCTGTCGAAGTACTGTTCTTTGGTTACGTTCTGAACTTTCATCGAGGCCCCGGCGCGGCAATTACCGCTGGTATTCGGGTATGTAGAGGATGCGGTTGCAGGATTTGCAAAAGACGATCGCGTCGTCTCCGAGCACCCTGTTGACCGTCTCGCGCGTGAGGTGCATGTTGCAGCCGCAGCACGACAGCGTAACGCTGTCGGCCGGCGCGAGCGCATCGCCGTCGTGTTTGGCGAACACGCGCTTGTACATCGCCAGGCTGTCTTCGTCGATACCGCTCTCGACTTCGGAGCATTGCCTGCGCAGGGTTTCGATTTTCGCCTCATACTGGGCGATCTGGTCTTGGGCTTCTTTCTCGAAAACGTCCAGTTCCTTTTCGCGCGTATCGATATCCTTTTTGAGTTCGTCGGCTTTCGCCTTGATCTCATCCGTCCGCTCCATGAGCCTGATGATTTCGTCCTCGATGCCGGAGTCCTGGCGACGCTCTTCTTCTATGCGACGGGTGAGTGCGGAGTATTCTTCGTTAGTCTTAGCAGAGTTGAGTTGGCCGAGAAGTTTGGCGATGTCCGTTTCGTTGGTATTGAGGTCGAGTTCGCGCTTGTCCTGTTCCATCTTTATGTTGACCGTTTCGGCCCGAATCGCCTCTACATCCGTCCGTTCCTGATCCAGAATATCCCTTTGTTTTTTGATCGAGGCGTTTAAGGCGACAATGTCTTTGCGGCGCTCGGAGATTTCATCGTTCAATTTCTGCAATTCCAGCAAAGACTTCAATTGTTTGTTCATTAATTACTCCGATCGCTGTCTATAATCTCGGTAAACTCCAAAAAGCCTTCCAGTTTACGCGAGCGAATCGGATGCTGCAATTTCCTGACGGCCTTGGCCTCGATCTGTCGGACTCGCTCTCTCGTAACCTTGAATATCTTGCCGACCTCTTCAAGGGTGTAGGCATAGCCGTCGCCGATTCCGTACCGGAGTTTGATGATCTCGCGCTCGCGGTAGGTCAGCGTATGGAGCACGTCTTCGACGCGCTCCTTGAGCATCTCGTGTGTGGCCGCGGAGACGGGCGATTCGGCGCTTTGGTCCTCGATGAAATCGCCGAAGTACGAATCGCCGCTCTCGCCTATCGGCCTGTCCAGCGAAATCGGGTGTTTGGCGATGTTGAGCACGCGCTTGGTCTCTTCGATCGAGATGTCGGCATCGCGCGCGATCTCCTCGACCGTCGGCTCGCGGCCGATTTCCTGCGTGAGGCGCTTGGTAACGTTGCGAAGTTTGCTCATCGTCTCGATCATGTGGACCGGTATGCGGATGGTGCGCGCCTGGTCGGCGATCGAGCGGGTTATCGCCTGTCGTATCCACCACGTCGCGTAGGTGGAGAACTTGAAGCCGCGGCGATATTCGTATTTTTCCACTGCTTTCATCAGGCCGGTGTTGCCTTCCTGAATCAAATCAAGAAAGGACAGCCCGCGATTGCGGTATTTCTTGGCTATGCTGACCACCAGCCGCAGGTTGCCGCTGGAGAGTTTTCGTTTGGCGTGTTCGTAGCCTTCGTAGCGGCGTTTGATGGTCTCTACGCGTCTGTTAAGGCGCTCCGGATCTTCAAGCACTATCATTTCCAGTTCTTCGAGCCTGCCGAGCAGGTCGCGCATCTTGTTGGCGTTGCCGTTTTTTTTGCGCGAGGCCTTTACCTTTTCTATCTGCTCCAGGATATCGCACATCTCCCTGTTAATGGCCTCGATGCGCTCTTTCATCGGCCTGATGCGCTTAATCTGGATGTTGAGTTCTTCGAGCAGCAGCACGCCCTTGCGCTGCCGCGAGCGGATGCGTTTTTGAAGGTCCTGGGCCTTGGCCCTGGCGAGCCGCGGCTTCTTGAGCGCGCGGAAATCACGCGTGTTGGCCTCGATCATCCTCCTGACCGTAGCGACGTTCTGGGGGATGCGCTCGATAATTTCTTCCTTGGCGAAGTCCATCGAAGATCGGAGTTGCAGCGTTCTGTCGAACGCGAGGTCGCCGCGGAAGACGTCCTCGAGTATCCTTATCGCCTCGTTCTTGGCGAAGTCGCTCTCGATAAGCGTCTTGCGGAATCGCATGCGGGTAAGTTCGATGCGCTTGGCAAGGGCGATTTCCTGTTCGCGCGTCAGCAGCGGGATCTGCCCCATCTGCGTGAAGTACATGCGCACCGGATCGTCCATGCGGTTTCTTTCGCGGACCTCCTCCTGCGGCGTTTCCTTACCGCCAGAGTTGCTTTCGTCGTCCCTGCCTCCAGAAGCAACTGCGGCGAATTCCGCTTCGGGGTCCTCGTCGCGCAGTTCTATCCCCTGCTCGTCGAGCATCATCAGGATGCCGTCGAGATTGTCAGGCGACGCCACATCGTCAGGTATCAAATCGTGAATATCGTCGTAAGTCAGATATCCCTTTTTGCGACCAGCATCTACGAGTGTTTTAATTTGTTTGTCGATCTTCTGTGAGATCATTCGCTGTCCTTTAACATGTAGATTCCACATGCCCCCGGAGTAGGGTAAACCAACCTATTATTTAGGTTACGACCGTGCGTCCGGACTGTTTGGCTGCGATTGCCTTTTTAACTCGGCGATTTTCCTGAGATATTCGATTTCCTGCTGCTTGGTCCTGCCCTTAGAGGAGGCCAATTCCCGCGCGTGCCTGTCCATTTCTTTGTTTACACTATGTTTGTGAATATACGACAAAATGTCTTCGTATACTTTTTCACAATCTATTTTTGCGGGCGCTTCGGAAAT
>JAUWEX010000124.1 GCA_030607235.1 Planctomycetota bacterium
CGCGTAAAAACTTCGCGCTACATCATCAGGGCCATGACGGCCTTCTGGGCGTGGAGGCGGTTCTCCGCTTCGTCGAAGACGACGGAGTTCGGCCCGTCGATGACCTCGGCGCTGACCTCCTCGCCGCGGTGCGCGGGCAGGCAGTGCATGAAGAGGTAATCCTTCCTGGCGTGCGCCACCAGTTTGGCGTTGACCTCGTAGCCGGCGAATTTTTTGAGGCGCGCGGCGTGTTCGGCTTCCTGGCCCATACTGGCCCAGACGTCGGTGTAAACGATGTCGGCGTCTTTGACCGCCTCAACCGGATTGGTGGAGATCAGCGCCTTCGCGCCGGTTGCGGCGGCGTCTTCCTGCGTCCACTTCACGATCCGCGCGTCGGGCTGGAATTCGTCGGGCGCGGCCATCGTGAAGTCCATCCCCATCTTCACACAGCCCAGCATCAGCGAGTGCGCCATGTTGTTGCCGTCGCCGATGTAGGCCAGTTTCAGGCCCTTGAGTTCGCCGCGATGCTCGATGATCGTCAGGAGGTCGGCCAGTACCTGGCAGGGGTGTGTCAGGTCGCTGAGGCCGTTGATGACCGGCACCGAAGCGTTTTCGCACAGGCCGAGGATGTCGTCGTGCGCGAAGACGCGCGCCATGATGCCGTCCACGTAGCGCGACAGGACTTTGGCGGTGTCGGCGATGGTTTCGCCGCGGTTGAGTTGCATGTCGTTGGGGCCGAGGTAGAGCGCGTGGCCGCCGAGTTGGGCCATGCCGACCTCGAAGGAGACGCGCGTGCGCGTGGAGGGCTTCTGGAAGATCATCGCCAGCGTTTTGCCTTTGAGCAGGTGGGTGGTTTCGCCTGCCTTGCATTTTGCCTTGATCTCCTGCGCTACGGCGAAGATTTCCTGCATTTCTTCCAGCGACAGGTCGTGCAGGGTTGCCAGGTTTCTGCCTTTCATATCAATTGCCATTTGGGTTCTCCGTGTTTTTCGTTTGATATCATTCCTGCGAATCTTTGTCGCCGGCTTCGGTTTTGTATTGCAGCCGGTGTAGTTTGCGATATATTCCGTCGCGCCGCAACAACGCCTCGTGCGTGCCCTGTTCGTGAATTTCGCCCTTGTGCATTACGATGATCTTGTTCACGTTGCGGATGGTCGATAAGCGGTGGGCGATGACTATCGAAGTGCGCTCCGCCATCAGTTTTTTCACGGCGTCTTGTATCAGAATCTCGGTGTGCGTGTCAATGTTCGAGGTTGCCTCGTCGAGAATGAGGATTTTCGGATCGTATGTCAGCGCGCGCGCGAAGGAGAGGAGTTGGCGCTCGCCGACCGAGAGCGTCGCGCCGCGTTCCTGCACCTCGCTGTCGTAGCCATCGGGCAGTTTTTCGATGAAGCCCGCCGCGTTGACGTATTCGGCGGTCTGCCGGATTTTCTCGCGCGGGATTTCGGGGTTGCCCAGGCTGATGTTGTCGGCGATGCTGCCGGAAAACAGGAACACGTCCTGCAGCACCAGCCCGATCTTGCGGCGGAGTTCGTACTTGTCGATCTCGCGGATGTCTTTGCCGTCGATGAGAATTCGCCCGCGCTGAATATCGTAGAAGCGGCAGATGAGGTTGATAACGCTGGACTTGCCCGCGCCGGTCGCGCCGACGAAGGCGATTTTCTGGCCGGGTTCGACGGTGAACGAGACGTTCTTGAGCACCCAGTTCTCGTCGTCGTAGGCGAACCACACGTTCTGGAATTCGATCCGCCCCGCGAAGCCTTCCAGCGGCTGTGGCTCGGCGGGGTTGACGATTTCTTCGGGGCGGTTGAGTATCTTGAACACGCGCTCCGAGGACGCCATCGCCGACTGCATTATGTCGTACTTCATCGCAAGGTCGCGGATGGGATTGAACAACATGGTAACCCAGCCGAAAAACGCGACCGTCGTGCCCAGCGAGATGTGCTGCGCCGCGCCCGGCGCTATCTGCCACGCGCCGAACAGCAGCACCGCGCCCGCCGCCAGGTAGCCGACGTTTTCGATGATGGGCGAGTAAATACTCTGGTAACGGATGGCCCTGATCCATTCGTTCTGGAAGTCGCCGCTGAGTTGGGAGAACTTCGCGGCGTTGCGGTTCTGGCGGCTGAAGAGTTGGACCGTGTTGATGCCGGTGATGTTTTCGTTGGAGAAGGAGTTGATCCTGGCCAGTATCGCGCGGGACGAGCGGTACGACCGGCGCGCCTTGCCGCGGAACCAGATCGACGCGCCCAGCACGCCCGGCACCGTAATCGCCAGCACGATTCCGGTCAGGCCCGGTGAGGTGAACGTCATCCACAGGACGATCCCGCCGAGCATGAACACGTCCTGGACGGTGGTCATGACGCCGACGCTGATGAATTGGTTCAGCGCCTCGATGTCGTTGGTCGAGCGCGTGATGAGGCGGCCTACCGGGTTGCGGTCGAAAAATTTCAGCGACATTTTTTGGATGTGCGAAAAGACCCGTACACGCAGGTCGTAGGTAACGTTCTGCCCTACGATGCTGATGAGCACGCCCGACAAGTACTCGGCCAGAAACCTCAACACGACCAGCCCCGCGAAGACCAGCGCAATAATGCCGAACAGCGAGAGTTTGGCGTCGTCGGCGAGGGCGTCGTTTTCGAGCGTATCGACGATGCTTTTCAGCAGGTACGGTGTGGCCAGTTGCGCGTTGGCTATCAATAGCAGCAGAAATACGGCGAGTACGGACTTGCCGATGTAGGGCTTGAGGTACGACAACAGCCGCTTCGCCAGCCGCAGGTCAAACGCCTTGCCCAGCGATTCGTCTTCGAAATATCCTTTTGTGTCCTGGCCTCTCATATCAATCTGTCTGGTCGAGGGATTCTTCGAGTTGTTGGCGACGGAAGGTCTCGGCGTAGAATCCGCCGAGCCGCATCAGGTCGTCGTGCCGCCCCTGCTCGATGATTTCGCCGTCTTTGAGCACGACGATGTTCTGCGCGAAACGGATGCCGCCCATGCGGTGCGAGATGACGATGCTGGTGCAGTTCTGCATCACCGCCCGCAGGCCGCGCATGATTTGTTCTTCGGTGTCGGTGTCGACGCTGGAGAGCGCGTCGTCGAGAATCAGTATCCGCGGGTTGCGGATGATCGCGCGCGCGATGGTTACGCGCTGCTTCTGGCCGCCCGAGAGATTGATGCCGCGCTCGCCCAGCAACTGCTCCGAGCCGTCGGGGAACGACGCCATGTCCGCGTCGAGGTGTGCGATCTTTATCGCGCGGCGTAACGCGTCCTCGTCGGCGTCGGGCGCGCCGTATTTGATGTTTTCGATGATGCTCTCGGAAAACAAAAACGTCTCCTGCGGCACGAAGCCGATGGCCTGGCGGAGGTCATCGAGTTTGATTCGCGTAACGTCCTGCCCGTCGATGAACAACTGTCCCTCGCCGACCTCGTAGAGGCGCGCGATCAGCCGCGCCAGCGTGCTCTTGCCGGAGCCGGGTGGGCCGACGATGGCGAGCGTCCCCGCGGCGGGAATGCGCAGGTTGATGTTCGAGAGCGCCGGTGTGCTCGAACCCTTGTAGGTGAAGTTGAGGTTGCGCAGTTCGATCTCGCCGCGCGGGTTTTGCAGGGGCACGGCGTCGGGTGCGTCGACGATGGTGGGCGCCTCGTCCATGATCTGGTTTATGCGCTTCATGCTTGCATCGGCCTGGCCCAGGATTACCACCGCCCAGCCGATGGCTATCATCGGCCAGAAGAGGATGACCACGTATTCCTGCATCGCGTAGAGGTCGCCTATCTGCATCTCGCCCGCCATGACGCTGCTGCTGCCGAGCCAGTAGACGATTACCATCGAGACGTTGGCGATGCAGAACAACAGCGGCCGGAAAAGCGAGCGCAGTTTGGCCAGCGCGACGTTTTTGGCGGCGTAGTCGCGGTTGATTGCGCGGAACTTGTCGCGTTCGCTTTGTTCGCGAACGAAGGCCTTGATTACGCGCGCGCCGGAATAGTTTTCTTGGCAGACCGCGCTGATGTCGCTGAATTTGGACTGGATTTTCTCGAAGCGTCTCTTGATGGGCCTGCCGAAAAGACAGGTCAGTATCGGCAGTATCGCCAGCGGCGCCAAGGCCTTGAGCGTGAGCGCGGAGTTTGTCCAGAACATCAGCGCCAGCCCGCCGGTCAGCAGGAAAATCACATCGCACACGATCAAAATACCCATGCCCGTCGCCATGCGCACCGCGGCCAGGTCGTTGGTGCCGCGCGCCATCAGGTCGCCGGTCTTGGTGCGGTCGTGGAACGACGCGGGCAGCCGGATGATGTGATTGAAGTAGTCAACGCGTAGGTCGTTTTCAAATTTGCGCGCGTTGCTGAACATCAGGATGCGGAAGACGTAGTGCGTGATGCCGCGCGAAAGGCCCGCAATCAGGATCGCGGCCACCAGAAGAGAGATGCCGAGCTGCGGGGTGTAGCGGCTCAGGTCGACGAAGGCCTTGAAAGGCCCGAACCCGCCAACGATGCGGTCGAGCGTGCCGGTGTCGCGGATTGTTTTGAGTGCGTTAATGCCGGCCCGAATAATCTGAGGCAGCGCCAGTTGAAAGGCGTCGGTCAGCAGGAGGAAAAACGCCCCCAGCATCAACCTGCCTTTGTATTTGCGCAGATATCTTTTTGCCGTCCACAGATTCTTGAGCATGATGATCAGCCGCCGCTGCCTATTGTTCCGCCTCTTCTTTTTCGGTGATGTGATAGGTGCAGAACTCGCCGCACATCGTGCACACATCCGGCAGATTCGAGTGCGTCTGCTGTCGCACGTTTTGCGCCTCGACCGGATCCATGCATTCCTTTATCATCGCCTCCCAGTCGCGCCTCTTGCGCTTGCGCGAGAAATCGTCGTCCCAGTCGCGCGCCCCGGGCAGCCCGCGCGCGATGTCGGCGGCGTGTGCCGCTATGCGCGAGGCCACTACGCCGCGCCTCACGTCGTCCTCGTCGGGCAGACCGAGGTGCTCGGAGGGCGTAACGTAGCAAAGGTAGTCCA
>JAUWEX010000182.1 GCA_030607235.1 Planctomycetota bacterium
TATGCCGAGGATATGGACGTGGACGAGGTCGTCGCGGGCTTCGGCGTCAAGGACGAAAATACCGAGGAGACTTACGGCCACGACCTCGACGACGGTTTCGGCGAGGACTACGACGGCAAACTCGACGGCAAACTCGACGCCGAACTCGACGGCGCGCCGGGCGGCACCACCCACAAGCCGCCGTCGCGCAAGGAAGACGGCGAGGACGTTTTCGGATCGGGCATTTTTTCCTGATTGCCAGAAACGACCGACTACAAGGGCCGCCCTGCGGGGCGGCTTTTTTATTTACCACAGAGGACACCAAGAAACCGCAAAGCCGCAGAGGACGCAGAGAAAACAAAACCACAGAGGACACAGAGAGCACAGAGGATTTTTTCTTTTGAAAAATTATGTGGCACAGCCGCCCTCGGGCGTGAATTATTTGTCCCTGCCCGCGAGTGGGCGTGATTGCGTCCTTGGGCAAACTCAGAAAAAAAATTCGTGTCCATTCGTGTTCATTCGCGGTTTCTGATTTTTCTTGTAAGCCGCTAAATTCCTTGATAATCCTCTGCGGCCTCCGCGGCTCCGCGGTTGACAGCGATGTGCAATTTTCTTGATTGTGGGCGGAAAAGCGGTAAAATGGTGGGGAAAATGAGGGGGGAGACATTCCGTGCGCAGGCCGCGCGCGCTTCCTTTTCGTAAATCCGGTTATCCTTTTTCACGGTGCAATCATGGACAGGCCCTCTTGGGACGAGTATTTCCTCAACATCACAAGGCAGATCGCGCTGCGCTCCACGTGTCTGCGGCGCAAGGTCGGTGCGATTATCGTTCGCGACAAGCACATCCTGACGACGGGTTACAACGGCGCGCCAAAGGGCCTGCCGCACTGCGACGAGGTCGGTTGTATGCGCGAGCGGGGCAATGTGCCGTCTGGCGAGCGGCACGAGTTGTGCCGCGGGCTGCATGCCGAGATGAACGCCATGCTCCAGGCCGCCTATCACGGCATAAGGGTCAGCAACGCCACGCTCTACACCACCATCCACCCGTGCTCGCTGTGCGCTAAGATGTTGATAAACGTGGGGATAGAGCGGGTCGTGATCGAGGATGACTATCCCGACAACCTCGCCAAGTGCCTCTTCGAGGAGGCCGGGCTGAAGGTAATCTGTTTCGGGGAAGGCAAATAGGGATATTGTCGCGGGCGAACTTGACACACTATAAATTGGGTGTTATACTCAAATACTGTCCCATATATTGGATTTTGGCAGGCTTGGAACGTTTCCAGTGGGCGGTTGGCCCGCAACACACAGGAGAAGCACGTGCGTTGTCCATTTTGCCATAACGACGACAGCAAAGTCGTCGATTCGCGGTCTGCCGGCGAGGGCGAGATCGTTCGCCGCCGCAGAGAGTGTCTCAAGTGCGAACGCCGGTTTACCACCTACGAGCGCATAGAGCGCGCGCCGATTCGCGTGGTCAAGAAAGACGGCAGCCGGGAGCCGTTTGCGCGCGAAAAAATCCGGAACGGCCTGCTGAAGGCTTGCTACAAGCGGCCGGTTTCGACGGACGCGCTGGAGAACATCATCACGCGCGTCGAGAGCGAGATATACAAGTTCTTCGACCGCGAGGTTCCTTCGCATTTCATCGGCGAACTCATTATGCAGGAGTTGCGCCTGCTCGACGAGGTCTCTTACGTGCGGTTCGCCTCGGTCTACCGGGATTTCAAGGACGTAAGCGAGTTCTACCGCGAACTCAAGCCGATGCTGGGCAAGAGCGGTAAAAAGAAATAGGTTTGCTACCGTTGTAATACCACCGCGGCGGCGATCGCAGCCGCACGCCGGTTTTCATACCGTCATTTTATAGAATAGCCGAGGGGAGAAGTCGAAAATGCCGAAAATCGAACAGGTTCGCAAGCGCGACGGGCGCCTGGTGCCGTTCAGCCCCAAAAAAATAGCCGATGCGATTTACAAGGCTGCTTGTGCGCTGGGGGTGGGGGACCGTTTTGCCGCCGATGAATTGTCGCAGGCTGTAACGCTGTTTCTGGAGAAGAATTTCGAAAGCGACCTCCCCGGCATCGAGGATGTCCAGGACATCGTCGAGAAGGTTCTGATGGAAACCGGCCACGCCGGAGTCGCCAAGGCCTATATCCTTTATCGCGACGAGCGACGCAGGCTGCGCGAGCGTCTCAGCGTGCGCAAGCGCAAGACCTCGCGCCGCAGCATGACCGACGTTACGCTGATGGTCGACCCCAGCACGCAGGACGAAATCCTGCCGTGGAGCAAGGGGCGCATCGTCGAGGCGCTGGTCAAGGAGACCGGCCTGGAGATCGACGTCGTGGAGGATGTCGCCTCGGCGGTCGAGAAAAAGATATTCGCCTCCGGCCTCGGACGCATCTCGACCTCGCTGATTCGCGAACTGGTCGACAACGAACTCTTCGACCGCGGTTATTCCGAGACGCTCGAAAAGCAGACCCTGGTCGGCATGCCCAAGTACGACCTCAAGATGCTGATCCACTCCAAGAGCAAGGAAAACAGCAACATCCCGGCCAACAACCCCGAGGCGATAAACCTGACGATAGCCGAGAATACGCTCAAGCAATACGCGCTGCAGGAGGTGTTCTCCAAAGAGGTCGCCGACGCGCACCTCACCGGCCTGATACACCTGCACGATCTGGGCTATCCCACGCGCGTCTACTGCTCGTCGCACTCGCTGGAATATCTCAAGAAGTACGGCCTGCGGCTGAGCAACCTCGACACGGCCTCGTCGCCGGCGCAGTACGCGCGCACGTTGACCGGCCACCTCAACACCTTTCTGGCATCGATGCAGGCCTACTACGCGGGCGCGCTCGGCGTGGCCTACGTAAACATACTCTACGCGCCGTACCTCGAGGACATGACCTACAAGCAGATAAAGCAGGAGGCGCAGCACCTGATCTTCTCGGGGTCGCAGTCGGCGTTCTCGCGCGGCGGCCAGACGCTGTTTCTGGATTTCAACATCCACACCGGCGTGCCCGATTACATGAAAGACACCCCCGCCATCGGCCCCGGCGGCAAGGAAACCGGCAAGACCTACGGCGAGTACGGCAAGGTCGCGCGGGAGTTCTGCCGGGCGCTGCTAGACGTGTGGCGCGCGGGCGACGGCCACGGCCACATCTTCGCGTTTCCGAAGTGCGACCTGCACATCACCGAAGAGTCCTTCGACGATCCCGATCAACTGGATCTGCTGAAGTACGCCTGCCAGATCGCCAGCGAAAACGGCGTGCCGTATTTCATCTTCGACCGCGACGAGGTTACGCTCTCGGCGTGCTGTCGGCTGCGGACGAAGATCGAAGACAACTACATGCTCAAGCACCTCGAATCGATGCGGTTCTGCGGGTTCCAGAACATCACGATAAACCTGCCGCAGTGTGCCTATCGCGCGGGCAAGGGCAACTTCAGGGGCCTGTACGAAAACATCGACAGGGCGCTGGAACTGGCGGTCAAGGGCCACGAGCAGAAACGCGACTTCGTCAAGACCCTCATGTTCGACCCGTCGATGCCTCTGTGGGAGATCGGCAAGACCGCGCTGGACGGCAGGCCCTACGTGGACCTCAAGACCTCGACCTACATCATCGGTCTGATCGGGCTGAACGAATGCCTGCAATACCTGATAGGCAAGGAACTCCACGAAGACGACGAGACGCTCATGACGGGCCTCAAAATAGTGGCCCACATGAACCTCAAGGCTAAGGAATACGGGCGCAAAACCGGCATGAAAATTTCGCTCGAAGAATCGCCCGCCGAGAGCGCCTCGCGCCGCCTCGCCAAGGTCGACATGCGGCGCCATCCCGAGTCGCTCGAAGTCATCCGCGGCGACATCGACAACGACGAGCACTACTACACCAACAGCATACACCTGCGGGCCAGCGCGCCGGTCGACCTGATCACGCGCATCCGCAGCCAGGCGAAGTTCCACTCGATGATCGAGGCCGGCGCCATCATCCACGCCTTCGTCGGCGAGCGGCTGCCCTCGGCGGGCGCGATCAGGAGTCTGGTCAGAAAGATCTACGACAACACCC
>JAUWEX010000150.1 GCA_030607235.1 Planctomycetota bacterium
ATTTCCATTCGCCGCCTTGTGGACAATTACGATTTGGAGGGAAATAGAGGCGTTTATTCGCTGAAATCACTTATAAAAGACATGGAAAAACATCGGTGTCTTATTACAAGGCAAGCGATTTTTGATGCGGAAAAACGCCCGTACAATTACGAGCCAATTCGCAAAAAGGAAAAGGAATATGATGAGAAAATGGCAAGCCATAAGGCAGCGTTATACGCTGTTCCCGCAAAATCAGACTGGGCCGCCCATAAAGAGCGAGATCAGGATATAGATTTCCTGGCTGATGTCCAGCCGGAAAATCGAAGGCCTGACGACACTATCAAAAAAATCATTTTCTCAAATCTCATAGATAAAATTGAATCGGCCTGTAAAGAGATCAAGACTCATGTTGATAAATTTACCGCCCACGCAGCCACAAAGGAAAGCCGGGCAAGAGAGAACGCCGACGAAACCGACATCACATTAGGACACATCCGCAATGCCCACATGAGCTTATGCCAAGTAGCCAATTTTGTGGCCGTAATCACATTGGGCGAACCCTGTCAATATTTCCTGCCGATGCTTCTCGCCCCATTCAATCACATTGAAAAACCATTGGTATCTTTTCCCCAGATAGATATTCTGCGGGAATCAAGGAAGAAGTTTGCTGATGAATGGTTCAAAAAGAGTCAATGGGGCTCAATTGAGTATGAACGGGAGTTTGGTGATTCTCAACAAGAGAAATCTGTGTAATCTGCGAAATCTGCGGATTAGAAACAATTCTCCCGTTACGAGAGATTGAAATCTGGATGCGGATTTGGGGTTGCAGTCCGAAAACCCCGGGGGTATAATATGATAGACAATTTATGAGGGGGGAAAACACTGCGGCTCCATGGTGCTGGGAGCCGTTTAATCTAAAAACGAACTTTACTTCGTCCCGGCATACAGGCATCGATTCAGACTGACAATTTGCGGGCCGAGAGGGGGCGCCAACGGCGCGAAGCCCGGCGGGACGAATTTTAGGAGAAGAAATCATGGCTTGGGATAACTTCAAGCGAATTACGTTCAGGAAGAAAAAAGACACCCCCGGCGGTCTGTGGATGAAATGCGACGGCTGCGGGGCGATGGTCTACAAAAAGCGGGTCGAAGAGAAACTGCACGTATGCCCGGAGTGCAACTTCCACTTCGCCATCTCCAGCAAAAACCGCATCAAGTTTCTGCTCGACACCGACAGTCTCGAGGAGACCCACGCGGATATGGCGCCCTGCGATCCGCTCAAATTCACCGGCAACACACCCTACGTCGAGCGCCTCGCAAAGGCCCAGAAACACACCGGCCTCAAAGACGCCGCCATCGTCGGCCGCGCCCGCATCAAGGGCCGCGAAATCGCCTTCGGCGTAACCGACAGCCGCTTTTTGATGGGCTCGATGGGTTCGGTCGTCGGCGAAAAAATCTCGCGCATCGCCGAGTACGCCACCGAAGAGCGACTGCCGCTGATTATCGTGTCAGGCTCCGGCGGCGGCGCGCGCATGGACGAAGGCATGATCTCGCTTATGCAAATGGCCAAGACCAGCGCCGCTATCGGCCGCTACAAAAAATCCGGCGGCCTGTTCATCTCCATCCTCACCAACCCCACGATGGGCGGCGCGATGGCGAGTTTCGCCGCACTGGGCGACATCATCGTCGCCGAGCCTAAGGCCCTTATCGGCTTCGCCGGCCCCCGCGTCTACCAGAGCACCGTCCGCGGCGGCAAACTGCCCCCGGGCTTCCAGCGCTCCGAGTACATGCTCGAACACGGCTTTGTCGACATGATCGTCAGCCGCACCGAGATGCGCGACGTCTTCTACAACCTGATGGACTACTGCGACATAAACCGAAAAAAAACTCCGGCGGCCGCTGAGGCCGCCAAAAACGCGACCCGCCCCGGCAAACACTGCCACGCGCACGAAATGCAGCGGGTTCCCGCCAGATTCTAAAGCACGGGATATCGTAAAAAACGAAGCCGGATCCGAATAATCGGGTCCGGCTTTTTTGTTTTTGGTTCGGCCGCTATAGCGTTACGCGCATGACCTCTTCGATACTGGTTGTCCCTTGCAAAACCTTGGCGTAGCCCGCTTCGCGCAGCGAACGCAGGCCCAGTTCCCGCCGCCCCGTATCCCAGACCTCGCTGGCGGGCCTGTCCATCAGGATCAGGTCGCGCAACAGCGGCGAATCGGTCGGCATGATCTCGTAAACGCCGACGCGCCCGGTGTAGCCCTTGTTGCGGCACGCCGGGCAGCCCTTCGGCTCGAAAACCTCCACCCCGCGCAGCATATCGGTGCCCTCGCCCAACAGGTCCAAAGTCTTGTCGTCGATGACCGTAGGCTGTTTGCACTTCGGACAGAGTTTGCGCACCAGCCTCTGGGCGATGATTCCGTTAATCGTCGCGCCGATGATAAAGGGGTTGAGTTTCATATCGCGCAGGCGCGTCAGGGCCTGGGCGGCGTTGTTGGTGTGCAGCGTCGAAAGGACCAGGTGGCCGGTCAGCGCAGAGCGCACCGCCAGTTCGCTCGTCTCCACGTCGCGCATCTCGCCGACCATGATGATGTCGGGATCCTGCCGCAGAACGTTGCGCAGCACCCCCGCAAACTCCAGTCCGGCCTTCGGATTTACCTGCACCTGGCAAATGCGGGCGAGCCGGTACTCCACGGGGTCCTCGATGGTGATGATGTTTTTTTCGGGGCTTCGGAGCATATCAAGCACCGAATAAAGCGTCGTAGTCTTGCCGCTGCCCGTCGGGCCGGTAACGATGACAACGCCGGTGGTCTTGCGGATCATGCGGATCACGGTGTCGTAGTCTCGCTCGTCGATTCCCAGTTCGGAGAGTTTCGCAGCGCCGCCCGAAAGGTCGAGCAGCCTTATCACCACCTTCTCGCCCATAATCCCCGGCAGCGTGGATACGCGGAAATCGATGTGCGAGCCTTCGACGCGCGCCTGGAAACGACCGTCCTGCGGCACGCGCCTCTCGGCGATGTCCATCTTGGAGAGAATTTTTATGCGCGAGATCACCGCCGGTTGCATGCTTCGCGGTATCGCGACGTTGTCCTGAAGGATGCCGTCGACCCGCAACCGCACCAGCAGCCCGCTGCCCACCGGCTCGATGTGGATGTCGCTGGCCTCGGCCCGCACCGCCCTGAGCACTATCTGGTTGACCAGTTGCACCACCGGCGCTTCGTGGCCCATCGATCGCAGGTCGGTAATTTCGAGCCGCTCGGCATCGGTCCGGTCCGAGATTTCCTCGACGACCGCGTCCTCGGTCTCGTCGAGCGTTATGCCCATCTTCTCGAGCGTGTCGTTGTAATCGGCCTCACACATCGAGTAATACTCCGCGATGGCGCTGTCGATTTCGAGCGGATCGGCCACCAGCGCGACCACCCTGCGATTGCTCACCGCGCGCAGGTCGTCGAGCGCGTCCAGGCTCTGCGGGTCGCTCATCGCCACCGTGATCGCGCGATCCTTGACGTCGATGGGTATCAGGCGGTGCTTGCGCGCGACCGCTTCGGGCACGATCGCCACCGCATCGGGATTGATCGTAAAGCCGGAGAGTTTGACGAACGGAGCGTCATACAGCAATTCCATGATCTCGGCGGCCTCTTCGTTGGTGCACAGGCCCATGTCGATGAGAATGTCGGAGATCGACTTGCGGGTCTTGTGCAGACCCGCTTCGGCCTCGCAGCGCTGGTCGGCGTTTATCAGGCCGACCTCTTCGAGTTTTTCGAGGAGTTCAATCTTTCTTTTCAACATCAATGTCTCGCTTTTTGCGCAAAGGGGCAAGTGAAAGCAATTCGCGAAGTCAAAACGCGATCGATGTTCGAAATGGGATGATTATCGGATTTGCCGCGCCGCCGTCAGGCGGTCTGGTTGGCCAGTGTCTCGTTGACGATATTGCCGAGTTCGCGGAGCGATATTTCGGATTTCACTATGTAACGGCAGACGCCCAGCGACCGGGCGAGTTCCTTGGTCTGAAGGGAGTTCAGCGCCGAGAGCACGATAATCGGAATGTTCCGCGTGGCATCGTCCATGCGGATCTCGCGCACCATCTCAAGCCCGCTCTTGCCCGGCATCATCACGTCCGACAGTATCAGGTCGGGTATCTCGTTCTTGAGATATTTGAGCGCATCGGCGGCGTTGTGTTTGCATACCACCTCGTGGCCGATCTTCTCCAGCTGGATTTTCCATATCCGGCATATCATGGTGTTGTCGTCTATGATTAGTATCTTGGCCATACAGATGTTCTCCGCAACTTGCAGGCTAATTAAACTTCTTCCCGCATCAAACGGGCTTAAGGATGTTTTCGACTATCGGCAGTGAAAAATTTAGACGGATTTCGCCCGAAGGCGAATAATTCGACATATTCCCCCCCACAACCCGACAAACCGCGCATTTTCACTCCTTCGCCCGCTCCGCCGCCAGCAACCGCCGAACCTTCGCGCCGGAAACCTTCCAGAAAACCGCACCCAAAACCGCCAGCAGCATATCCCC
>JAUWEX010000291.1 GCA_030607235.1 Planctomycetota bacterium
GAGCAAACCCATGGGCCGCACCGCAAAAATCGACCGGCTACAAAGTATGCCCGGCGAGATGGCGACTTTTCAGCCTGGATTCATAACCAAGGCCGTCGGCGCCGACATTATCGACCCGGCAGTAACTACGATGACCTGTGCCGAGAACGCCTACATCCTGACGATGCCGGAGGCCGGCGACCGCATACGCAGGATGACGGTGGACAGCAAAACCATGCGGGTAGTAAGGCAGGAGATTTACAAAAAACTGGCCGTAGCGGAGTCGGAACCCGGCAAGGCACTGGGCGCGCTGGAGATAGACGTGCGGTACCTCGCGCATGCCGAGGCCTGGACCGACGACGACAGCCTCTCGGCGATCCTCCCCACCCACATCGTCGTTACGGTTTACTCGGAAGCAAACAAGTCGGTACTCGAGATGAAAATACCGTCCGTCAAAAAGGACAACATGCGCCTCAACAACGACAGGCGCGTAAGCCGGGGAACCGGCGGTTCGTGGCGGATAGAGAACTGGGGCAAGGCGCCGGTCGAGGAACTCGACGAACAGGGCCGATGGGTTGCGCCGGAATCTTCAAACGACTGACAACGGGAAAAACATGTTCAGATACGCATTATCCAATTTGCTGTTCCGCAAGACCCGCGCCGCAATCAGCATTTTCGCCATTGCGATCGGGGTGGCGCTTTTGCTGGTGCTCAACGCGCTGGCCACCGGCACGCTCAACGAAGTCGCCAAGCGCATGAGCAACACCGGCGCGGACATCATCGTGTTTTTCGGCGAGTGGAAACTCTTCGAAGGCGGCAGCGGGCAAAGTATCCCGATTCCCTACGCCGACTACATCCAGCAATACGTCAAAAAGAAGGCCGACGGCGAGGTCGAACTCGAAATCATCCCCATTTTGCAATACAAAATGAAAGACATCGGCGAGGTTCATCAGGATCACCGGCTCTGGGCACTGCGAAAAAAGTATTACACCACCTTAAACGTTATTCTGATAGAAGGCGAATTGCCCGAAGACGGCAAACTGGAATTGATGATCGACGCAAAACTGGCCGACCGGTCGGGCTGTCGCGTCGGCAGCAAAATCAAGTTCCAAAAAGAAATCTGGGAGATCGTCGGCATCTGCGACGAAGGCTCGGCCGTGCGGATTTTTACTTCCTACGACACCCTGCACAAAACACTCTACCCGGACCACAAGGCAAATCAGGATTTCAACGCGAGTTTGATGCTGGTTTACGTGAACAAAGGCGATCCCGACAAAATCGAAAAACTCATCGCCAACACAACCCTACCCTCGAAAGAGTGGGCGCTGAACACGCAAGCCGTAAGCGGCGGCAAAGTCAAAGGGTTTCTGGTCAGTGCCAATAGCGGCGAACGGCTGCCGGTCGGTTTGATATCCGATCTGAAAAAAATCCCCGGCGTAACAGATGCAGTCGCGGTTCATACGGACACGATCGCTATCGGCGAAGAGGAGGTGGCGCTGTGGGCGCTTGCGGAGGCCGACGCCGCCAGTATAGGCATAGCCACCGACATACAACACGAGCGGGACTACACGATTTACCTGCGGGAAGATTTCGCCGAAAAAATCGGCAAGGGAATCGGCGATGACATTGAGTATTCCGGCAGGCAGTGGAACATTGCGGATCTGCTCGCCAACGACGTTCCGGCAGGCGCCGTCATCGAAAAGAGGACTTTCGAAAATCACCTCAAAGACAGCGGCGGCGCGACAGAAATCAGCAACTCCGCCAACGCATTTTTCGTCGTTCCCGCACAGGACGCCGACAGCGCCGAACTTGCGACATCGCTGGCCAATGTTTCGGAAGCGGGAGCGAACCTGGGACTTGCGGCCTTCAAGACCAACTCCCTCGCGGAGACCTTCAAAAAACTCGCGGGAATAATCTTCGATTTCGTCGACTACATCAACATCGTAGCCCTGTGCATCAGTTTCCTGGTGATTTTGTTGACGATGTATACCGTGGTTATCGAGCGCACGCGCGACATCGGCATTCTCAAATCGATCGGCGCGTCCAAGGGCTTCATCGTGCAGTCGATAATCATCGAATCGCTGACGTTGTGCATTGCCGGAGTAATTCTTGGCTACGGGTTGAGCGTGGCCGCGGCCTATATCATCCCCGCTATCGGCCTTATGCACATGCACATAACGGTGAAATCGGTCCTGCTGGCCGTGGTTGTGGGAATCGTCGGCGGCGTGCTCGGCGGGCTGTACCCGGCTTCGATCGCCTCGCGCAAGGACCCCGTCGAGGCGCTTAATTACGAATAACCTCTCACGAAGGGTTATATTGTGAGCATTGCAACATTCAATCAAATATACAACATGGACTGCATTAAGGGTCTAAGAGAAATCCCGGGAGATGTAATAGACTTGGTGATTACAGACCCTCCGTTTGCCATTGACTTTAAGGCTAAACGCAGTAATTACAACAGAACACAATCACGTGTTCTTGAAGGCTATGCTGAAATTCCGGCCACAAAGTATTATGAATTTACAAAAAGATGGATGCAAGAGGTCTTTAGAACGTTAAAGCCTTCGGGAAGCATGTATGTGTTTTCGGGGTGGAATAACTT
>JAUWEX010000092.1 GCA_030607235.1 Planctomycetota bacterium
GAACCGCGTCCCTCCATCACTTATAATGGTGGTGCAGGAATATTAACCTACTGTCCATCCCCTACGTCTTTCGACCTCGGGTAAGGCACCGACTAACCCTGGGCGGATTTACCTTCCCCAGGAAACCTTAGGCTTTCGGCGAGCAGGATTCTCACCTGCTTTATCGTTACTCGTGCCGGCATTATCACTTCCAGCCGGTCCACCGCTCCTCACGGTACGGCTTCAATCCAACTGGAACGCTCCTCTACCACTACACAGACTCAGCGAGTCCGTGCAATCCGCAATTTCGGTTCAATGCTTAGTCCCGTTCATTATCGGCGCAAGGAGGCTCGATCGGTAAGCTGTTACGCACTTTTTAAATGATGGCTGCTTCTAAGCCAACATCCCGACTGTCTTAGCATCCTTACTTCCTTTAGCACTTAGCATTGATTAGGGACCTTAATTGGCGATCTGGGCTGTTTCCCTCTTGACCCAGGAGCTTATCCCCCAGAGTCTGACTCCCGTGATACGGTTGTTGGTATTCGGAGTTTGGTTGGGTAGGGTAGGCGGGGAACGCCCCCCAAACCCAATCAGTAGCTCTACCCCCAACAACTATTACACGAGGCTAGCCCTAAAGCTATTTCGAGGAGAACGAGATATCACGGAGTTCGATTAGCTTTTTACTCCTAACCACAGGTCATCCGAGTATTTTGCAACATACAACGGTTCGGGCCTCCAGAGACTTTTACATCTCCTTCACCCTGCCCATGGTTAGATCACTCCGCTTCGCGTCTGCATCCAGCAACCTTGTCGCGCTATTCGCACTCGCTTTCGCTACGGCTTCGTCCCATAAGGACTTAACCTTTGGCTACTGAAAACAACTCGCCGGCTCATTATGCAAAAGGCACGCGATCAGGCATTCCAAAGCAAGCTTTGGCATAGCCCTCTCACCGCTTGTAAGTATATGGTTTCAGGTCTATTTCACTCCGGTCAAACCCGGTTCTTTTCACCACTTTCGCTCACGCTACTGGTGCGCTATCGGTCGCCAGGTAGTATTTAGCCTTACGCAGTGGTCTGCGCAAATTCACACGGGGTTTCACGTGCCCCGCATTACTTGGGATTACGTTTAAGGAGGTTCGTAACTTTTCGCCTACAGGGCTTTCACCTTCTGCGACTCGGCTTTCCAGCGCGATTTGGCTAAGTTCGAACTTTGTAACTCCTCCCCACTTCCATAACAGTGGGCCACGGTCCCTCGACCCCCGCAGAGCAACGCTTATGGGCTATCACACCCTGCGGGTTTGGGCTATTCCCCTTTCGCTCGCCGCTACACAGGGAATCACTTTCGTTTTCTTTTCCTGAGGTTACTGAGATGTTTCACTTCACCTCGTTGGCCTCGTGAGCCTATTTTATTCAGCCCACGATAACAGCGGTTTTCCGCTGCTGGGTTGTCCCATTCGGAGATCTCCGGGTGAGCTTGCTTGGTAGCTAACCGGAGCTTATCGCATCCTGCCACGTCCTTCGTCGCCTCCTGGCGCCAAGGCATCCGCCATATACCCTTAATAGCTTGACCATTACTGCGACCCTCGCCCTCGGCGGGCTGTGCGGCCAGAGGCCGCCGGCTCTCAGCAACAATCGTATTGTATACAACATTAGACGCTCGGCTATTGGTGGAAACTATATTGTTCCACGTTTCGGAAAAACACAAATTTTCAAAGAACCACGCGCGACACTCCGCGCGCCGCCGGACTGCTCCGGCTTATACATTTCGACCTGAGTCGATGATGTAGTCAGTTTGTAAAGAGCATTAAAAAAGCGCCTTTTTACGGGCGCAAGATCACAAGGCATATTGCCCAGCGTTACGGTTCAATCTCTTGCGCTCGCATTCTTATCAAGGTGTCACCTCTTTAAGTTCGATGTAGAGGCCTCAGCGCTTCGCTGAACGAGGGAGGCATACTTCGCTGATCAACTTCTCATCAAGCGGGACGAAGTATAGCACCAATTGGAAAAGATGCAAGAACAAAAACGCAAAAAAGCGAAATAATTTTTTCCGCCCACATCGCCGCATTTTACGGGCTTTCCGGGCGACGAAGTTTTCGCGCGTGAAAAATTCCTTACCGCCGCAGCCTTCGCTCCCCGCCAAAAAACGCTCCCGAGCGGTTGTAGTACTCCATCAGTTCCCCCACGTCCCTGCCCGTGCTCATCCCCAGGCTCGTCGCCTTGTGCAGAACCTCGTTCATCTGCGCCTGCAAGCCCTTCGCCCCGTAATACTCGATCAACAACCGGTATGCCAGGTACGCCTCGAACCGCGCGCGCCGCTCGGCGTAATGCGGCCGCACCCGCACCGGCCAATCCGCCACGTACAACTCGAACTGCCCCGTCGCATACCGCAGAGCAATGTGCGCCTTATTGCCGTAAGACTCCGCCAGCCGCCCGACCTGCGCGCCGTCGTCCCCCCCCGTCTCCCGCGCCTCTTTGCTGTATTTGCACCACGCCTTGAAATCGAAAATACCCAATTGCAGCGCCGCCGTGATTATCTTCGCGGTGCACTCCAGCCGCTGAACCCACATATTCTCCTGCAACGCGTACAGCCGCGACTCACGCGCGTAGCCCAACGCCCGCTCGTACAACCGCTCGATCCGCCTGACCTCGGCGGGATCGTCGCTGTCCACCAGCCACAACATCCCCCGCGCGCTCAACAGCGAAAGGTCCGAACGCGCCCGCAGCAGGTACATGTGCTGGTCGCCGCGCAAAAAAGGATTGCGCTCGGCTATACCGATCATCCCCTCCGAATTCCGCAGCGCCGCCAGCCCCTGCCGGTAGCGACCCTCCGAATAATAATCCGACGCCGTAAGCATCCAGCACAGTGCCACCGAATCGCACATCCGAAAATTCGTCGGACGCTCTTTCATCGCCGGCATCCACAGCGACATCTGCGTCCTGTAATCGGCGTTGCGCAGCGCCGTACACGCGCCCAGCCCCACGGCCGAAATCAACATCACCGCCACGACGACCGACCGACGCCACCCGCCGTCGGTAAGCAGGCGCAAAACCACGTATGCCGCCGCGCACCCCGCACACATCACCGGCAAAACCCCGGCCATGTAAACGCGGCGCTCCACCATCCAGTCGCCCAGCCCTATCACGCTCGAAGTCGGCGCAAGCGCGACGAAAAACCACGCCACCGCCAAAAACGCCAGCGTCCACCCCGCCGGATTCTCCGCGCGGCGCGCGCGACGAAACGCCACTGCGCCAAACGCCAGCGCCGCCAGCAAAATCAAAATATACGGCACGAACCGCAGGCCGAAATCCGGAAACTGCGGCCACGTGTGGTCGATGTTCAACCCCACCGGTATCAGCAGCATCCACGCGTAACGCACCACGATCTCCGTCTGCGCCAGCAGGTACGACAGGCTGAAAAATCCCTCGTTAGCCGTAACCGTGCCGGTCGCGGCAAGCCGCCAAAACACCCACGCCACCACGCCCACAAACACCAGCACGAACCCCGAAAAATACGGCCACGCCCGCAACCCACCTGATGCGGACCGCAGCCGCCCGCGCGACAACACACACAACTCGACCAAAACTATCAGCACCGGTGTAACCAGGCCGTTCTCCTTGGTCAGCAGCGACAAGACAAAAGCGACGAACGAGAAAATCGCGAAGTACACCGCCGAGATAAACCAGCGCCTCTCGCCGAACCGCCGCGCCAGCAGATAAAGCACGATCGACAGCAGGCAAAACGTCGTACACAGCGACGACGACCGCCCGCTGACGTAAGTTACGCCCTCGGAAAACAGCGGATGCAGCACGAAAATCGTCCCCGCGAAAAACGCCGCCAGAAGCGCGAACCTTCCGCGCGCCCGCTCGTCCGCCGCGGCCTCGGTCCCGCCGCCGCGGGTCTGGGCTTTACGTTTCTTTTTCACCGGCTGAAAAGGCTCGGGTTTTTTCTCCGGCACAAGGCGCGCCAGAAACATCAGCGTCAGAAAAAACACCAGCACGCCGTTGATAGCGTGGATGATATTGTTGACAAGATGAAAGGGTTTGGGACTCGGCGGCGCGCCGGTCTCGGCGGCCTCGGTGAAATAATAATTCAGCGCATAAGACAGCCGCGTAACGTAGCGCCGCGGCTCGCTCAGCAGCGTCGAAGCCGTCTGGCCGAGGTTGCGCATGGTGTAGTTGTCCTGCACCTGCCAGGAATCGTCGAACTGGAACTCAGTCTCCAGCGCGTTGTAATACACCGCCTGGCAGGCCACGACGATAAAAAAAATCGACGCTATAAGAGCAATCTTGTTAATTTTCATAATTCCTGCGAGCACCTTATATTTTTATCTATCCACAGACTCTCTTCCGAAGATTTCTTCCGCCACAGTCCGCCTGATGCGGAGACACAGAGGGAAACCTTTTATCCGCAGATTTCGCAGATTTCCTTATAGTTCCTCTTATCGCTAAAGACCTCAACCACACAGCGAGATTACAAGTTTCGCCAGTGAGTGCAAGCGAAGCGCTTCTGTCGCCGAAGGGCGACAAACAGCGAGCGGGTCTTGAAATAAGTGGCTGCTTCCCTATTGCCTCCAGGCGTTGCCTGGTCAGCCGTAGAGGAACTTCATGTAGTCGGCCACGCCGTCTTCGAGCGAATACTTCGGCTCGTAGCCCAGCGCCGCCTTCGCCCGCGTCAGGTCGGCCTCGGTAAAGGGCTGGTAAAACGGATACGGGCACTCGAAATACTCCGGCGCGAGATCGATGCCGAGCACGTCGTTGAGGATCGCGCAGAGTTCGTTGAACGAGCGCGCGCGGCCCGAGCCTACGTTGTAGATACCGCTCTCCTCGGCGCCGAGGGCGGCGATGATCGCGTCGACCACGTCGCGGACGTAAACGAAATCGCGCTTCTGGTCGCCGGGCGCGAATATCCGCGGACGCTTGCCTTCTTTCATCATGCGGCTGAGGTGGTAGATCATGCTCGAGGCGATTTTCTTGTGGCCCTCACGCGGCCCGTAGACGTTGAAAAATTTCAGTCCCACGATGTGCTGCTCGGGAATATCTTTCATCGCCTTCCTGGCGACGTTGTCGAGGATCGTCTTGGAAAAGGCGTAGACGTTGGCGGGCGCGGGCGTGTTGTCCTCGCTCATGCGCCCCTCGCCGATGCCGTAGGTCGCCGCCGACGAGGCGTAGACCAGCGGCACGTTGTTCTCGATGCAGTAGTCCAGTATCCCGCGAAATCCCTCGACGTTGTCGTGGAGCATCAGTTTGTCGTCGGTAACCGTCGTGTCGGTGATAGAGGCGAGATGAAACATGACCGTGGGCGGACGATTGTAAAACAGATCCGCCATGTCGATCCGCGAGACGTCGAAGGCCTGTACGTCGCCGCGAAAGTCCTCCAGGTTGGCGAAGTCGCCGGAGCGGAAATCGTCGACTACGTCGATGTGCGATTTCGGAAACCGCCGCTGGAGTTCGAGCACAAGGTTGCTGCCGATGAAGCCGGCGCCGCCCGTTACCACGATGTTTTCCCACAGGTTGTTTGTTATGTTTATCATCTTTCCTCGCGTACGATTCGGTTAGACCTTCATGCCCTTGAGTATCTCGCCGTCCCACTCCAACTTCAGCCGCTTGCGCGCGGGCGCGGGGTAGCGGTCCATCGCGTAAGCCGCCAGCAGCGGCAGCGAAACGCTCGGCTCGACCCACGCCATGGCGAATTTCGCCTTCTTCGAAATCTTGCCCCACGACTGCGCCTCGGCCAGCGTCGAACCCGACAGCCCGCCGTCCTGCGTTACCGCCGTCGTTACCTGCATC
>JAUWEX010000034.1 GCA_030607235.1 Planctomycetota bacterium
TATCAATGGCGCGTAGCGTACGATCCTTCCAAAGATTCCGACCTTCTCACGCAACAGCAATTCATCAACCCAACGTCTATGAAAGAGGATGGTTTTGAAGAGGTTTTCAATACCGACTCTGATGGATTTCTCAACCGCAGACTGCTTGCCAAAGCAGATATTATTGCCGTAGGTGATTCTTTAACAGGTGCGACTACTGTTTCCCATGAAGATATGTGGCCCAACGTGCTGTCACGCGATCTCGGCAAATCCGTTTACAATCTGGGTGTGCCATATTTCGGCTCTATGCAGGAATTGGTTGTGCTGAAGCGTTTCGGTATCCCCAAAAAACCCCGCCTTGTTGTCTGGGGATATTTCGAAGGCAATGATATTTGGGAGACCGAACAATTCCTCGAATATCAAGCCTATGGGCGGGGATGGGTCGATTTTCAGACCATGCGCTCCGTTGGTGAGAGGGCGGCGTATTATAAACTTCCGATAGTACGGCTATTGCTGGCGCTTGCCAGCGTGAAGCAGACTTCAGAAATATTTCGCGATGAATTCAATCCCGTTCATTACGCTATTGGCGATCAGCAGCACGAATGTGCGATCTTTTGTTCGTATACCTTGCGCCTGGCGATGAGCGCCGAAGAACTCAGGGACCATCCCGGTTTCGGCCCGACACTGGACGCAATACGGCGGGCAAAGGCCTTGTGCGAGGAAAACGGCGCGAAATTCCTGCTGGTCTACATCCCGTGCAAAGCCCATGCGTACTGGCCGGTGATCGGTGGCTCGGTCGATGCGGAAGCGTTCTGGCGATACGTGCATCAATACTCGGCGGACCCGCAGGACGGTGAGGCCGAACGGCTTCTCGCGGCGATGAATGAAAATATGGATGCGCAACGCGATCTCATCAAGGCACAGCTGCCGGCGGAATCGTTTCTTGACCTGACCGCGCCGCTTCAGGAGGCGATCTGCGGCGGGACGCAGGTTTACTACGCCTACGATACGCACTTCAACCGCGCCGGGCACCGACTCTGCGCCCGCGAGATCGCGCGCTTCGTCGCGGAAAAGAAACTCGTAAAATAAAATACTGAAGGGTTTGCTTTTTGTGTGGTGGCTGCGTCCTGGTGGCAGGGGAATCACAATAGGCTTGATTTTTTTTGCCGATGAAATAGAATGTTCGCCTGATTGGGACGGAGAGTTGCCGGAGTGGCCGAACGGGGCGGTTTCGAAAACCGCTGTACCAGCGATGGTACCGGGGGTTCGAATCCCTCACTCTCCGCCAGAAACCCAAAAGCGGCGCCAAAAGCGCCGCTTTTTTTATGCGCTTGCTTCGCCTTCGAATCCGGTTTTTCTGTTGGATGAGCAGTCTTGGAAGTTTGAGGGGTTTCCAATAAATAAAGCGCACCCTGAAGGACTCGAACCTTCAACCTTTGGCTCCGGAGGCCAACGCTCTATCCATTGAGCTAAGGGTGCGTGTGGGCGCGAAGCGTATCACAAAACATTCCCCAAATCAAGACGCAGACGCGTCTGTTATTTGATGAAGGAGAGGCGGTTGAGCGGGCGCAGTATGAAGAACGCGCGGCCGATCATCCGATTGCGCGGCACTGGGCCCCACATCCGGCTGTCGGAACTCATCGCGCTGTTGTCGCCGAGCACGAAGTAGTTGTCGGGCCGCACCTCGAACGCGTTGCCGGAGTTGCCGTAATTTATCTGGCTTCCGCCGCTTTCGCTGGTGTAGTAGACGTCCTGCTTGACGACCATGTTTGTCAGGCGCGCGCGGATGCCGGCGGCGCGGATTGTTATCTTGGGTGTCGGCGATATGTGTGGGTTGTCTTCGGTGTAGGTTTCGGAGTAAATCACCTCGCCGTTGAGTTTGAACGTAACCCTGTCGTCGACGTTGCTCATCTCGATGCGGTACGTCCGCCCGGGCGTGAGTTCAGGCAGGTCGTGTTTCACGTCGTGGCCGTTTATTCGCAGGGTCGGGCTCCATGTGCCGAACGGTGTACCTTCGGTTGCAAGGCGCGCTCCGAAGGATATGTCGGTCTGGGTCGCGCTGTCGAGGTCTTCCCGCAGCCACACGGCGATGCCGCCCCGGCCTGATTCTACGGTGATGTCGAAGGCGATCAGGAGGTCGCCGCCGCCGTTGCTCGGAGGCTCGAGCGTGATCGCGGTGACTTTGCTTTCGGATTCGCCGTCGTAGACGATCGCGTTGTCCTGTACCTGCCAGTGCGCGCCGAAGGACCATTCGTCCTTTGCGTTGTGGTATTTCTGGCTGAAGAGCGTGTGCCAGAGTATTTGCTGGATGTCGTCGGGTTTGCGCAGGATGGTGAACTCTCCTTTTTCGCTGTTCAGGAGATACACCTCGCCGCCCTTGATTTCGAGCATGTCGCCGGGCATGCCGACGATGCGCTTGATGTAGGTCTTGCCGGCGTCGGCGGTGTAGTTGAGGCGGTTTTCGGGGAACTCGAAGACGGCCACGTCCCATCGCTGTGGCTCGCCTATCCTGTATGCCAGCCGGTTGACCAGTATCTTGTCGCCGTTTTTTGCGTCGCCGTAAAGCGTCGGCTCCATCGAGCAGGACGCGACGCAGTAGACCTCGATGTCGTGAAAGTAGAATATCCGCAGCAACACGAACAGGCCCGCCACCAACACCCAAAAGCGCAGGATGTTGCCCGCGCTCATCAGCGTTTTTTTCTTTTTTGCATCGGGTTTTTCGGCCATAAATCAGTATTCCTTTCTTTGCCGTGACGAGGGGATGTTCATCATGCGGCGGTATTTCGTGATCGTCCTGCGGGCCACGTCAAGCCCGGCTTCTTTGAGTTTCGTGGCGATTTCGTCGTCGCTGAGCGGCGCGCTCTTGTCTTCGTTGTCTACGATGTTTTTGACGCGCTGTTTGACGCTGACGCGCGATTCGACCGAGCCGTCTTCTGCGATGGTTCCGCCGGAGAAGAAGTATTTCAGCGGAAACACGCCGCGCGGCGTCTGGATGTATTTGTTGGAGATCGCCCGCGACACGGTCGAGTTGTGTACGCTTATGGCGTCGGCCACTTCCTGCATCTTGAGCGGGGTGAGGCACTCGACGCCTTTTTCGAAGAAATCCTGCTGGATCTCGACGATCTTGTTGATGATTTTGCTCAGCGTCAAGCGGCGCTGAGCGATCGCGTCGATCAGCCAGCGCGCCGAGTCGAGTTTTTTGCGGATGAATTCCGAGATTTTGGGATTGTCTTTGTTTTCGAACAGTAATTTGTGATATGACTCGTTGATGTAAATCTCGGGAATGTAGTGGTCTTCGAGCCTGACGCGGTATTCGCCGTCGATGTACTCCACCGTGGCGTCGGGCGTTACGTAGGGCGCGGTCTTGGCCGAGTACAGCGAGCCGGGCCTGGGGTTGAGCGTGCGCAGGTGCTCGACGCATTCCTTGACTTCCTCAATCGAGCGGCCGGTTTCTTTGGCGATTTTCGGCAGGCGGTTGAGTTCGATGTCCTTGAGGTGATGGGTAATCATCTCGCGGCTGAAGCCCGAATCGGGCTGGTTGCGGATCTGCAACAGCAGGCACTCGGCCAGATTGCGCGCGCCGATGCCGGTTGGCTCCAGCGACTGGATCGCGTCGAGCGCTTCTTCGGCGTTGGTGTAGAGCATGGGCATGTCGATCGATTCGACTATGGCCTCGAGGCTGTAACGCAGGTAGCCGTCGTCGCTGATGTTGAAGATGATTTCTTCGGCGGTCTGGCGGACGTTGTCGCTGACGTCCATGAGGCTGACCTGTTCGTAAAGGTATTCCTGCAGCGAGGCGGTGCGGCTGGGCGTGTCTTTCATCGCCTCCATCTTGCCGTAAGTATCGTCGTCGCGGCGCCTGCGGGTCGTTGCGGGGAACTCGCCGAAGAGCGAGTCTTCCAGTTCGGGCAAGTGTTCGAATTCCGAACTTTCGCCCTCGGTCGTCGTGTGGATTTCCTTTTCGGCCTCGTCGTCGTCGGCGCTTTCGTCACGCTTCGGCTCGCTGATCTCCAGCACCGGGTTTTCTTCGAGTTCGCGCGCGATGAGGTCCTGCAGATCCAGCGCGGGCAGTTGCAGTATCTCTATGGACTGGATGATCTGCGGGGCCAGTTTTAGTTTTTGCTCCAGGCGCTGCCTGAGCACGAGATTCATCTTCATATTCATATCTGCGACCTTCCTCGAATCGCATCGGTCAGCACCGTCGAGTTGGCGCGGGCCAGGTCGGCTCCCGACGAGATTCCGCGTGCCGGACGGGTTACCTTGACGTTCAACGCTTTTATTTGTTCTATAAGATACAATGTGGTGCCGTCGCCTTCAAGGGTGGGGTTGAGGGCGAAGATAACCTCTTTGACGCCGCCCTTTTTCACCCGCGTCACCAGCGATTCGGCCGTGATGTCTTCGGGGCCGGTGCCTTCAATCGGCGAGATATGCCCCCACAGGACGTGGTAGAGGCCGCGGTACGAGCCTGAGCGCTCGATGGCCGAGACCGCTTCGTGCCCCTCGACCACGCAGATGATTTCGCGGCTGCGCGAGGCGTCGGAGCATATCGGGCAGATATCCGAATCGGTAAGATTGTGGCAAACCTTGCACTTTTTTATTTTGGTCTTTACGTCGCGCACCGCCTCGGCCAGCGCCCGCGCCTCGTCGCGCGGCGAATTCAGCACGTGGTGGGCGTAGCGCTCGGCGCTGCGGTCGCCGACGCCGGGAAAGCGCTTGAACGCGTTAATCAGTCTCTGTACCGGTTCGGGATGTTGTGTCATGGCTTATCCGCCTGTTATCGGGCGCGATGTGCGCCGCATACGCAAAACCCGCCGTTGCGGCGATGTGCCGCGACTGGGACGGGTCGTCGGGGTCGGTTGACGCTCAGAAAAGTCCGGGGATGTTGAGACCGCCGGTGAGTTTGCCCATCTCTTTTTGGGACAGTTCGTGCGCTTTTCTCATGCCCTCGCGCACCGCCGCGATTACCAGGTCCTCCAGCATCTCGACGTCGTCGGGGTCGACCACCGAGGGGTCGATCTTGACCGCCACGACTTCCTGCGCGCCGTTGACCTGAACCTTGACCATGCCGCCGCCCGCGTCGCCTTCGACTATACGGGTCTTGAGTTCTTCCTGGATGCGCGCCATATCTTTCTGCATCTTCTGCGCGTTCTTCATCAGGTCGCCGATGTTGCCCAAATTGCCCATTCCGCCGAATCCTTTGCTCATTTTTTCGCTCCGTGAATGTCCTGTCGTTACGTGTTTACTTTTGCGGTTCGATAATTTCGCCGCCGAAGATATCGAGCGCTTTTTTTACCACGGGGTCGAGGTTTTCCGTCCTGTCCTGTGCCTCGTGTTTGTCGCCTTCGACATCGATTATATTAAGGGTAACATTTTTTCCGAAAATTTCCGAGAGTTTTTCTTCGGCCTCGATGCGTCGGGCGCGGTCGTCGAGTTGCTCGCGCTGGAAACACAGCGCGGGCGAGAAGCCCAGCGTGATCTCGTCGCCGGACGAGCCTAAAAAATGAGCCGCGTCGAGAGTCGCGCCGAGAAAACCGCGTATGCGGCAAACCTGGTGTACGGCCTTTTTCCACGCAGCCTCGTCGATCGTGCCGGTAGTAACGGCGGGCGCGGGCGCGTAGACCTCGGTGGGGATTTCGTCGCGCTGCGGCAACAGCGACGGCGTGTCGTCGTGGTGTTTGATCTCCGTTTCCGGCCCGTAATCGTATTCCTCGTCCGGGGCGGAGGTTTCTTGGGGGGGCGCCTGGGTCCGTGGTGTTTCAGCGACTACTTTTTTTTTGAGTTCGGGCGCGGCTGATTGCGTGGGGTCGTCCTGCGGCCGGTAGTCGGAGAGCAGCGCGCCGAAGGACGCGAAATCGGGCCAGCGGCACAGCCGCACGACGGCCGTTTCGATAAGCAGCGCGGGATTGGTCGCCAGCCGCATCTTGGCGCGCAGGTCCATGAGTACCTGCTGGACGTAGATGAGCGTGTCGTCGTCGAGACGGCCCGCGGCGGTCTTGACCGCGTCGCGCGCGGCGGGGCCGGTAACGAAGCCGTCGAAATCCGCGCCGCAGTTGCGCATGAAGAGGACGTCGCGGAAAAAGTTCGCGATCGCCTCGATGAATTCGGTGCCTTCTTTGCCCTTGTCGATCGCGTCTTCGACGATGCGCAGGGCCGCGCCGATGTCGGCGCTCACGATTGCGGAGCCGAGTTCGGCTATGATGCCTTCGGGTACCGAGCCCGTGACCTTGTAGACGGAGTCGGGCTTGATGTCGCTACCGTCGTAGGCGATGAGTTGGTCGAGGATCGAGAGCGAGTCTCTCAGTCCGCCGCGCACGTTGCGCGCGATGTGCTGAAGCGCCTGTTCGGGGGCTTTGACGTCTTCCTGCTTGCAGATGCGCTTGAGCATTTCGGCGATGGCCGCGGCGGAGACGCGCGGGAAGTCGAAGCGCTGGCAGCGCGACTGGATCGTCTCGGGGACCTTCTGCGGCTCGGTCGTGGCGAACATGAATTTCACGTGGGCCGGCGGCTCTTCGAGGGTTTTGAGCAGGGCGTTGAAGGCGGATTTGCTGAGCATGTGGACTTCGTCGATGACGAAGATTTTGAAGCGCGACCTGGCCGGGGAGTAGAGGGCGTGTTCGCGCAGTTCGCGCACGTCGTCGACACCGGTGTGCGAGGCGCCGTCGATCTCGACTACGTCGATGCCTTCGCCGCGGCGGGTGGCGATACAGGACTCGCATTCGCCGCAGGGTTCGACGGCGGGGCCGTTTTCGCAGTTGAGCGCGGTGGCGAATACGCGCACCATCGAGGTCTTGCCTATGCCGCGGGGGCCGCAAAAGAGGTATGCGTGGCCGACGCGGCCGTTTTTGATGGAGTTTTGCAGTGTGCGCGTAACGTGTTCGAGCCCGACGAAGTCGGCGAACAGTCGCGGCCGGTATCGCCGGGCCAGCGCCACGTAGTGCGTATTATTTGGGGTCTTTGCGTTCATGCGGACGGGAATTCAAAATAAGTGCTGTGCACGTCAGACTGGACCCGCATGACTGCGCCCGCCGCCGGTAGTTAACTCCAGCCAGGCTGCCCCACAACACACGAGAACTTGCGCTTATGGCTGCTGGATCTCTCCTCTGACCAGGTTCACGCCGCCTCGTTGTATGGGACCCGGCCTTCAACGCCACTTGCCGGTTTTGAAACGCAACATACAAAGCCGCATCTGACTGTCGACCTCGCTGTAGCGGATTGCGAGTAACAGGGTACCGCTAACACCCCGTCCGAGCACAGCACTATTTCTTGGTTTCCAATACTTCGTCGAATCTGGTTATCCTGCCGTTACAGAGGTCGGCGTATTTCCGGGCCGAGACCTTGTAGTCAGGGCCTTGTTTTATCGAGATGACCCTGTCGACGGGATATTCTTTGTCTTTGTTTTCGTCCCTGTTTTTTGCCGCCAGTTTTTCGAGGACGTCCATGCCTTCGACCACCTGGCCGATGCAGTAGGTCGTTCCGGCGTTGGGCAGCATAATTTCTTTGGGATAACCGAAATCCTGCGACGTCTTCGTTACTATGCAGAAATGGCTCACGATCGCGCGCGGCATCGGCAGGTCGCGGGCGGTCTGTTTGTTGTTGTAATACAGCGTACCGTGAGTGGGCTGTACGTTGAGGAATTTCTGCGTTTCTATCGTGTGTTCCGACCTCGGGTTTTCGGCCCGGTAAAACATAACCGTTTCGTAAGTCCGGCTGCGGCCGTACACGGGGTTGATTATTCCGTTGTAATAGCCGCGAGTGGCCGTGTTGACGAAAAACCGGAAAAATATTTCATAGTGTTTCTCGTTTTCCGAACTTGCGAACAGAACCACGCGTATCTCGCCCCGGGTCGTCGTAATGACGACAGTGGGCTTGTTGATGAATGCGTCCTTGTATGTACGGGGCTGTTCCGTGGTCGGCCCGGAAGTGCATCCCGCGACGAGTGTAATCGCGATGAGCGTTATCGCAAGCAATACAGTTGTTTTCATCGGTCTACCTCCACAACCATGCGGCCGCAAAGCGCACTGTCGGAAAAAATTACTATAAGTGCTTTTTTATTGTTGGGCAATTTATTGCTTATGCTCTTTATGCTTAATCAGCTAGTATCCGCTTCTCTCGACTTTTTATCCATTGATTAAACCCGACAACATCTTACAAATGTCTTCAATTTCCTTTTTCATCTCTTGATTCAATTCTTCAGAGAGGAGATTCTTTCGTTTGCATATCTTTAAAATCGGAACACACTCGAATGCGGAGCCCCTTGCTATTCGAAAGAAATTTTTCCTATCTGCCTTATGATACCTGCCATTGCCTTCCGCTATGTTCGTTGATATCGACAAAGACGCTCGATTAATCTGGTTAGCCAGATAATAATTGCCTTTTGGGAATCCTCTTGTAAGTTCACAGATTCTGCCGGCAAAATCTACGGCTTTCCTGTAAACATCTAATTTTTCGAATAAGAATGCCATAGTATTGAAAATGGACAATCGAAATTTGACCGAATCGAAAATCAGTTTGCATCTATTCTCGACTTTCGATTTTCGATTCTCTGCCATTTTTTAGCCTTGCCAAAAAATGGCGGAGAGGGCGGGATTCGAACCCGCGAGACGGTTGCCCGCCTACACGCTTTCCAAGCGTGCTCCTTCGGCCTCTCGGACACCTCTCCTGATTGGCGAGCGGGAGTTTAGCACAGAATCGAGCGGGTTTCAAGTGATAGCCTGCATTCGTAGTCAATCTTTTTTGATTCCGCATTTTTCACCTTGTTTGTATCCGGCTGCGGGCGGAGTTTAAGAGCCCCTAACAAAACGAGTTTTCTGCTGCGACCGG
>JAUWEX010000143.1 GCA_030607235.1 Planctomycetota bacterium
TCAAACGAGGGGGCGGCGATGAATAAAAACGTCATCATTTTTATCTGCGCGGTCGTGGTCGCGGTAGTCCTCGCCATCGGCCTGAGCAGCTACCTGAAACACACCGCAACGATCAGCGACATCGAAAGGGCCGTCGAGGAACTAAAGAGCGACCACCCCGAAACCGTCGCCAGGGTCGGCGGCAAACTCAAAGACGACGACATCGAACTGTGGTTCCGCGAATTGACGACGGTCTTCGGCGCGACGGACAGCGAGACCCAGAAACGCAACATCATGAAGGTGCTGGGCGACAAGGCCGGTCTGATAATCAAGGAGCGGCGCGACGAGGTAGTAGCGCTGCTCGAAAAGACCTTCGACGACGAGGACGACGTAACCGCCGCGACGGCGATAGAGGTCATAACGTGCGATTACCGGCACGAGCGCTCCGCGGAAAAACTGCGCCTGATAATCATGGACGCCGACAGCCGGATGCGCGTCAAGATGGCCGCGCTGGAAGGTTTGGGACGCATCTCCAAAAAAGCCGACGACATCGCCCTGTTGCAGGGCTACCTCGACAATGAGCGCGCGGTTCTGCGGATGGCGGCGGTGGAGGGGCTGGCCGGGATCCGCACGGTCAACACGCTCAAGATTCTGCTCAACCGTCTGGTCGACCGGCGCAACGGCGCGCCCGTCGAAAAAAATCTCCTCGTGCGGATAAACATCCTGCTCAAGATCGGCCCGCTCGGCGCCGAACTCAAAAACGAAAACAGCGAGACCTTCAAGGCGGTCGAGGAGAATCTCGAAGCGCTGCTGCGCGACACCGGCATCGTCGAACTCTACATGAATTACGCCGAGACGACGCTACACGAGAACGTTGCCGAGATGAAGCGTTACCTGGATATCGATCTGGGCGAGGTTACGTCGCTCGACAAAAACCGGCTCGAAAAGGGCGTCTTTTTCGCGACGCTGGTGGCGCTGTACCACCTCGGATCGGGCGACAAGTACGCGGTCACGCTGGAGCGGCTGCACTCCGCGAACGCCACGCCCGAAGAGCGGGCGATACTCGAAGACGCGCTGTCGAGTTACTTCGAGTTTTTGCTGGCCCCCGGCGGCGCGGAGGTCCCGTTGAGCGCCGTCGACCGCAGCAGGTTGCTGTTCGTGTGCCGGAAACTGGCGGGGCTGATAGGCGAAGGCGAAGCGATAAGCGATTTCGCGCAGACGAATCTCGTGATGATAACCGGCCAGAAAAACATGAACACCAAAGAGCAATGGCAGGAGTACCTGGGAAAATTCAACGAATCGGACAAAAAGTTCGCGCCGGCCAGCGGCGACAAACCGGAATAAACAAAAGGACAGGGCAATGAGAGTCGAAATGAAAATCAAGCGCAAACCCGGCTGCGAGGACCTGCCTCTGCCGTGCTACATGAGCGAAGGCGCCAGCGGCATGGACCTCTACGCGGCCGTCGAGGCCGACGTGGAACTGGCGCCGGGCGAGATCAAACTGATCCCGACCGGGCTGTTCATCTCGCTGCCGCAGGGCTGGGAGGCGCAGGTGCGGCCGCGCAGCGGCCTGGCGCTGAAGCACGGCCTGACCGTTGTCAACTCGCCGGGCACCATCGACAGCGACTACCGCGGCGAAATCGGCATCATATTGGGCAACGTCGGCAAAAGCCCCTACGTGGTCAGACGCGGCGACCGCATCGCGCAGATGGTCGTGCAGAAGGTCGTCCGGGCCGACATCACGGTCGTGGAGGAACTCGACGAGACCGCGCGCAGCGGCGGCGGCTTCGGCCACACCGGCGTAAAATAAACTGGAAACGGGGCGGATTTGAGCGTTATCGAAGCGATAATACTGGGCGTAGTGCAGGGCCTGACGGAGTTTTTGCCGGTGAGCAGTTCGGGGCATCTGCAAGTGGTTTCTTTCGTTATGGAGAAATTTTTCGCGGGCGACGGGCTGGCCGAAGGGGATTTGTTTTTCGAGTTGCTCGTGCATCTGGCAAGCGCGATCGCGGCGTTCATATTTTTCTACCGCCAGATCGTCTCGGCATTCAAAAAAGGCAACCGCAGGATATTGCTGCTGATCGTCGGGGCCTCGATTCCGGCGGCCGTTCTGGGGCTGGTCTTCAAAAAACTGGAAATAATCGACGGCATCAAGGGCGCGCCTGTCATCGTCGCGATATGCTTCTTCATCACCGCGGCGCTGCTCAAGATAAGCGACTACGCCAAAGACAAGGACATCGGGATCAAAGACGCCGGCTGGGGCAAGGCGCTGCTCATCGGCGTGGGGCAGGCCGTGGCGCTGCTGCCGGGCATATCGCGCTCCGGCGCGACGATCTCGACGGGGCTTCTGGCGGGGCTGAAGCGGCGCGACGCGGTCGTGTTTTCGTTTCTGCTCGGCATCCCGGCGATACTGGGCGCCAACCTCGTTGACATTTTGCTGAAACTTGCGAAACACGAAGCGATATTCACGGAGAAAATCGCAATCGCGCCCGCGATCGCGGGTTTCGTCGCATCGCTGGCGGTCAGCCTGGTGTGCATAAAAATACTCGTCGTCATGGTTCGCCGCAGGATGTTCTCGGTGTTTTCGTGGTACCTGCTGGCGGCGGGCACGGCGACGATAATCCTGATACTGATATAGCATGACCCAAAAAGACATGACAATCATAGTGGCGGGCCTGGTGCTGTGCGGCCTGTCGATATTCCTGGCGATGAGCCTGCTGACTTATTCGCCGGCGCCGGTCCCCGTCGGGGCCGACGAGGCCGGCGGCAACGTCTGCGGCTCGTCGGGGCAGTATCTGGCGCGGCATCTTATGATGATGTTCGGCTACTCGGCGATTTTCGTGCCGCTGATACTGGCGTACTGGACGGCTATCGCGTGGCGGCGCAAGCCGGTGGTGCGGATATGGATCAAGGTTATCGGCACGATTCTGCTGGTGTTCGTGTGCGCCGCGATCGAGAGCCTGCTCTCCCCCGTTCCGGCCGGTTCGGGGGATGCCCCTCCCGGCGGCGGGATGGCCGGATACTTTATCTGGGAAAACCTCCTCCAACACCAAAAAACAGTTGGCGCGAGCGTGATCTGCGCGCTGTTCCTCGCGGCCAGCCTGCTGTTCATCACCGACAACGCGGGGCTTAGCATAACGGGCCGTTTTTTGCGAGCGTGCGGACGCGGGTGCGTCGCGCTCAAAAACCGCTTCGTTGCCTTTGTCCAACTGCGTCGCGAACTGGCGGCGATCAGACGAGAGCAGGCCGAGGACGAGGATGAATACGAGGAAGAAATAGAGGAAGGCGGGCAGCCGCGCCTGCCGACGGCGCGCGAACTGGCGAAAAAGGCCAGGAAGGAAAAGAAAAAGAAGAAGATGAAAATCAAGATGTCCCGCGGCAGGAGCGGCGAAGAAAAGCAAAAAGAAAAAATCGCGTTCATCCCCCGACCGCGACTAACCCCGCCGCACGCAAGAGACAGCACGTACGTTCTGCCGAATATCGCCCTGCTCGAAGAATCCGGCAAGGTCAGCCAGACCAGCACCCGTCAATTCATCCAGCAAAGCATCGAGACGCTCAACCGCAGCCTCGAAGATTTCGGCATCGACGCGGCGGTCGTCGACTACCGGCGCGGGCCTTCGGTAACGATGTTCGAACTCGAACTCGCGCCCGGCATCAAGGTCCACAAGGTCATGGCGCTGTCCAGCGATCTGGCGATGGCGCTCAAGGTCTCGGGCCTGCGCGTGGTGGCGCCGATACCCGGCAAATCGACCGTCGGCATCGAAGTACCCAACTCGGTCAAGGAACTGGTGCGCGTAAAGGACCTGATGCTGTCCGAGACGATGAAGGACTCGCTGCTGCACATTCCGATGATGCTGGGCAAGGGCACATCGGGCCAGCCGCTGATAGAGGACCTGACGCGGATGCCGCACATGCTCATCGCCGGAACCACCGGGTCGGGCAAGTCGGTGTGCATCTCGTCGATCATCCTCAGCGTGCTTTTTACGCGGACGCCCGACGAGGTCAACCTCATCCTCATCGACCCCAAGATGGTGGAACTCTCCGCCTACAAGGACATCCCCCACCTTATCACACCGGTGGTTACGGACATGAAGAAGGCCCCGGCGATTCTGGACTGGGCGGTGCGCAAAATGGATCAACGCTACGAACTGCTCGCGCGCGCCGGCGTGCGGCACATCAACGACTACAACCGGCTGGGCGAGAAAAAGATTACCGAGATTTTCCAGGACGCCGAAGAAGTCGGCAGCGAGGACGTCCCGTTCCACCTGCCGTTCGTCATCCTCATCATCGACGAACTGGCGGACCTGATGATGGTGGCGGCGAAGGAGACGCAGAGCTACATCACGCGCCTGGCGCAGAAGTCGCGCGCCGTGGGCATCCACGCGATCATGGCTACGCAGCGACCCAGCGTCGACGTGATTACCGGACTGATAAAGTCGAACATCCCCGCTCGCATCGCCTTCCAGGTTGCCAGCAAAGTAGACTCGCGCACGATCATCGACCGCAACGGCGCGGAGACGCTGCTGGGCGGCGGCGATATGCTGTTCCTGGCGCCGGGAACTGCGGCGTTGAGCCGCGCGCAGGGCTGCTTCGTCTCCGACGCGGAGATCAAGCGGGTCGTGGCGCACGCGCGCTCGCAGGGCCAGCCGCGAT
>JAUWEX010000335.1 GCA_030607235.1 Planctomycetota bacterium
GGGACGATACGAGGCGACGCTGCAAAAAGCGCGATGGTTTTTCGACAGACTCGAATACCTCGATGCCTGCGAAGCCTTCGAGAAAATCGGCAAAGATTACCGCGACCTGCTTGAGCCGGACGTGCATCTCGAAATCGCCCGGGCCGTATACTGTTACAGTCCGGACCGAACCGACACCATCAATTCCCATCTCAACGAATTTCTCACTCATTATAGTGGTTCTCCCAAAGAACGGCAGGCCGATGCGCTCAGGGGCGAGATGCTCAATCGTGAGGGCAAATTCACCGAAGCCCTTGCTCTGCTTGAAAGGGTAACGAATCAGGAAATCAGCAGACTCGAAGAACACGCGCACGTCTACATGGAGATGGGACGCGCTTATTACCGTCTCAAGAATTATCCCAAAGCCGAAACGTGGCTGGACGAAGTTCTGCGATATTCCAGAAACGCCCGTGATATCGCGCAGGCTCATTTTCTTTTGGGCGAAACATATATTCATACGGCTGCGGGCGGTTCGGAGCGCCTGCGCGAGGCCATTGAGTATTTCGACAGGGTCAAATCCGACGACCAATATCCCGGCTTGCGGTACGCCGCGCGCGTCAGAATAGCCGATGCGCTGTTGTCGCTGGAGGAGTACGACAAAGCGCGGGAGACGTATCTGTGGGCGTTGGACGTGGTGCCTTCGGAGGCGGGCATGAAGGAGTATTTGCCCGAGTACGGGGAGATCGGTCAAGAGGCGCTGAAACTGGCGCAGGTGATGGGCGAGAAGGCGACCAAAACCACCGGCGGCACGAAACTGGAGCGCGTCGTTGAACACTACATCGCGAAATCCGAAGAAAAAAAGGCCGGCGAGTTGCTTGTCGTTATAGCCGGCAAGGTAAAGGAGAACGGTCGGTACTTCATGCGGGCCGCAATTCAATTCAAGGCCAAGGCGGATTCGTTGCTGGCGGATATCGAAAAATTGCGGGCTATCGTGGCGCAGCATTCCAACCGGCTGCACGGCCTGACCGGCGAAGACGCCCGGGTGAACATGCGCAAGACCATCGCCGAAAAGGAAAAACAGCGTCGGATACTGCTGGCCCTCGCCGCCCGGAACTACGTCAGCGCCTACGATGCGGAGCCATACGACAGGTACGGCGATTCCAATCCGCTGGACCATCCGCTATGGAAAGCGGCGATGATCCACTGCGAAAGAAAGGCCTACGCCAGCGCCAAAGACGTGCTGAGCCGGATAATCGACGACACGCTGATGTTCAAGCCCGTGCTAACCCTGAACGCCTATCTCGCATTGGGCGATGTCTATCGGATAGAGGGCGAGTACGATCTGGCGCTGAAGATGTACGGTTTCGTTACCAACTATCAGGTCGGCAGCAAAGACAACGCCATGGCCCGGAACGACTTTCGAGGCCAGGCGCTGCTGAGGCGGGCGCTGACCCTGCTGGATGCCGGAAGATACGACCAGGCCGAAAAGGGACTTAACGAACTGCTGGGGCCGGACGGCGAACGATACGGCCTCTTCTCGAAAATATACTGGGAGGCTTCGTTCGCGCTGGGGCGGTTGACTTATTACCGCGCGACGACGGCCGAGACCGGCAGAGTGGAGGCGTTTCTCGATGCCGCGGGAAAATTGCGCGAATCGCTTGAGTTCTACCGGGGAATCGCCGACGCCCAAACGATCGAACAGGCTCGGTTTTACCTGGCCGCGTCTTTGCATCTCGCTGCGATAGAGGCGTTGCGCAGCGAGCGGAAGGTCGTCGCTGTGGGCCTGTTTGTCGAGGCCAGAGGTGTTTTCGAGCGGATAGCGTCGCACGATGTCTCGGACCGGGACGCGGAAAATGTAATTTACCGCATCGGCCGCCTGCTGTATGCCGACACGTTTTTCTTCGAGGCGCGGTTGAGCCAGGACAACGCGGAACGCGAGGATTTGTTCCGTCGCGCCGTCAGCGAATATGGCGCGGTGGCCGACGCCTTCCAGGACACCGAACAAGGGGTCTGGGCGCGCGTTCAGATGGCGGTGGTCTATCAACTTTTGGGCGAGGGCAAGGAGGCCGACCGGCAGTTCGATATGGCCGTGGCGGTGTTCGACAAAATAGACAGAAGCGCCCGGGGAGATGTCGACCGGCTCAGCAAGGCGTATTTCAAAAAACAAATCGAATGGTTCAGGAGTACAAAAGCGAAATTACGCTAGCG
>JAUWEX010000361.1 GCA_030607235.1 Planctomycetota bacterium
ATCGCGCGCTCGACGCATTGATCGCGCTGTTGATGGACACAGGGGATTTCGAGATGCTGGACGTGGCGGCGAAGGCCGTCGCCGCATACGGTGAGTCGGCGATAGGCGTACTCAACGCGAAACTCAAGACCGCTTCGACCGACAACCGGCGGCGTATACTGGAGGCCTTCGAGCAAATGGGGCCGGAGGTTATCCCGCACCTCATCGCCTTCCTGGAAACCGAAACGTACCCGCTGTGGCAGAGCCGCACCGACAGAATCCTGCGCGAAAAGGTGAAGCAATACTACGGCGTGGAGGTCGACTGGGAACTGCGCCATCACGACACGCCGGAAAAGCGCGAGATCGCGATCAAGCGATGGCGGCAGTGGTGGAATGATTTTTCACAAAACAAAAATTAGTTAAACCGGATTCCCGCATTCAATCAGCAACCTGCCGATTCTCTCAGCCAAATCGCGCAACAGAGCATAAGACGTTTTCTTATCCAAAACATCTGCTTCGGCCTCGCTCATCGGAAAGATCGCGGCAAAGCCCGCCCGGCCGAGCGTCTCCCATCCCGGCCCAAGAACGCCACAGAGCGCAAAAACCGGCCGGCCCAATTCGCGCGCGATTTCGGCCACCCGCGCTGGAGCCTTGCCCTGCGCGGTCTGGCGGTCGACGCGGCCCTCGCCGGTTATCACGAGAACGCTTTGCCGGATGATTTTTTTCAGGCCGATCGCCCGCGCGACCGTCTCGGCCCCCGACCGCAATTCCGCGCCCAGAAAGGCCCGCAGCCCCGCGCCAAGTCCGCCCGCAGCTCCGGCGTGCCGCAAATTCCGCACATCCGCGCCGATGTCCCGCGCGACGATCCGCGCAAACCGCACTAGGCCCGCGGCGAGATGTTCGACCTCCTGCGGCGAAGCACCCTTTTGCGGACCGAACACGCGCGCCGCGCCGTTGACACCGAGCAGCGGATTGGTTACGTCGGCGGCGGCGATGAATTTGGTTTTTTTCAGACGCGGTTCAAGCCCATGCAAATCTATCCGCGCCAGTTTCTCCAACGCCCCGCCGCCGGGCGCCAGCGTCCGGCCGCACCTGTCCAGCAATCGCGCGCCCAGGGCCGCGGCCATGCCCGCGCCGCCGTCGACCGTCGCGCTGTCGCCGAGACCGACGACGATCATGCGCGCGCCGTGGTCAAGCGCCGAGAGGATCATCCGCCCGACGCCGAAAGTTGAGGCACGCATCGGATCGAGTTCATCGCTTCGCAACAGCGCCATCCCGCAGGCCGCCGCCATATCGATAACGGCCGTCTTTCCGTCGGCGAGCATCGCGTAGGTGGCGGTGATTTTTCGACCGAGCGGGTCGCGCACACGCACGCGAATCCGGCACCCGCCTTTGGCCGCGAGAATCGCCTCGGCCGTGCCAAGTCCGCCGTCGGCCATCGGCGCGGCGAGAGGCTGGAACAGTGGCGAGGATTTTTTCAGGCCCGTACAGATCGCCTGCGCCGCCGCTTTCGGCGAGAGAGTTCCCTTGAAGCCCGCGGGCGCAACCGCGATTTTGAGTGTTCGTTGTCGCAACATTTTTTCCTCCGCAAAGATCACGGACTATTCTATCCGAGACGCCCCGTTTTTTACAAGGCTCACGCTTTCAGCGCGACAGGGAGGGATTGTGCAGGACGAAGCCGCGGTGGCAACCGAGGCAAAAAACGCGTCGAGATCGAGATGCAGGATCGTTCTGTTAACGGTATCGCTGTCCATATCAGGTGTCGGCGCTGTGCACGAAGGTGCACACGTCGCAAAAAACGCAAAAAATCCCGAAGCCCGGGCAATCGCACATGGTTGCCGGTTTCGCGAGGGCGCGCGCAACACCGGAAGCCGCCGCGCCCCGCGCAATTTCCTTTTCCATCCTCACCGGAGCCGGGCGGGACGCAATCCCGCTCTTGACAATATCGTTTCCACTTCTCCTCAGCCTCCTCGACAATAAACGCAATCCCATGGTGTGTCCTCCAGCACGCCCTAACCCAAACCAAACGCCAGGGTCGAA
>JAUWEX010000153.1 GCA_030607235.1 Planctomycetota bacterium
GCAATACGTGCCCTTCGGCAGATTCATCAGGACGAACCGCGAAACGTTCCAGAGTTTGTTGTTGAAGTTGCGGCCCTTCTCGAAGCGCGTCGGCGCGAGTTTCATGTTCTGTCCGTCGGTGGCCAGCATCGCCATCGTGAAGCGCACAGCGTCGGCGCCGTATTCTTCGATCATCTCGATGGGGTCGATGATGTTGCCGCGGCTCTTGTCCATCTTCATGCCGGAGTCGTCGCAGACCAGGCCGTGGATGTATACGTCGCGGAAAGGCACCTCGCCCATGAACTCCAGCCCGCCCATAACCATGCGCGCAACCCAGAAGAAAATGATGTCGTAGGCGGTTACGAGCACGCCGGTCGGGTAATACCTTTCGAGGTCTTCGGTCTTGTCCGGCCAGCCCAGCGTCGAAAACGGCCACAGCCAGGAGGAGAACCACGTGTCGAGGACGTCTTCTTCCTGCCGCAATTTTCCGCCGCCGCATTCCGGGCAGGTCTCGGGTGCTTCGCGCGCAACGATCATCTCGCCGCAGTCGCAGTACCACACGGGTATCCGGTGGCCCCACCAAAGTTGCCGCGAAATCGGCCAGTCGATGATGTTTTCGAGCCAGTTGAAATAGACCTTGCGCCATCGTTTCGGCGTGATGCGGATTTCGTTTTTGCGCACGGCCTCGATAGCGGGCGCGGCCAGCGGCTTCATGCTTACGAACCACTGGTCCGAGAGATACGGCTCGACGACCGTTTTGCAGCGATAGCACAGGCCGATGTTGTTGGTGTAGTCCTCGACCTTTTCCAGGAGTCCTTTTTGGTCGAGTTCTTCGACGAATTTTTTGCGGCACTCGAAGCGATCCATCCCGGCGAAGTGCATCGCCCGGTCGTTCATCGTGCCGGTTTCGTCGATGACGCACGGCGCGGACAGGTTGTGCTTCTTGCCTATCTGGCGGTCGGTCTTGTCGTGCGCGGGGGTAATCTTGAGCGCGCCGGTTCCGAAATCGGCCTCGACCATCTCGTCGGCGATTATCGGAATTTCGCGCTCGACGATCGGCACGCGAACCTTTTTGCCTATCAGGTCCTTGTAGCGTTCGTCCTCGGGATTGACGGCCAGCGCGACGTCGGCCAGGATCGTCTCGGGCCGCGTCGTGGCGATGGTAACGTGCCCGTCGCCGTCGACGAGCGGGTATTTCACGTACCACAGCGCGCCCTGCCGGTCTTTGCGGTCGACCTCGATCTCGGAGAGCGCGGTGCCGCAGACCGGACACCAGTTGACGATGTCTTTGGCCTTGTAGATAAGGCCCTTTTCGTACAGGCGCACGAAGACCTCGCGCACGGCGCGCGTCAGGCCCTCGTCGAGGGTAAAGCGCTCGCGGTCCCAATCGCACGAGCAGCCGAGCCTGCGCAGTTGCTGCATGATCGTGCCGCCGCACTGTTTTTTCCAGTCCCACACTTCCTCGACGAACGCCTCGCGGCCGAGGTCGTGCTTGGTCTTGCCTTCCCGGCGGAGTTTGTCCTTGACCTTCATCTCGGTGGCGATGCCCGCGTGGTCGCAGCCCGGCAGCCACAGCGCGTCGTAGCCCCTCATGCGGCGGTAGCGGATGATGATGTCCTGCAGGGTCATGTTCAGGCCGTGGCCCATGTGCAGGATGCCGGTAATGTTGGGCGGCGGGATTACGATGCAGTAACCGCCCTTGCTTTTGTCGCCGCCGTCGGGCTTGAAATACTTGCTGTCCTCCCAGATGGAGTACCAGCGCGACTCGATGTCTGCGGGGTTATATCGTGTGGGTATATCCATTTTTCTGATCCGGCGCTCCGGTTGCAGCACGACCGCTTTGCGGTTCGTATCAAGGCAATGGGACACACGCACTCCAGTGCCCGTGCCCCGTTGTGTCGCTATGTCGATTATATTATTTTGCCGGCTCTCTGAGTCCGACAAAGTTGCGCAAACTGCCGGCCTTGCCCGTTTCGGCGACCTTGAGCAGCCTTTCGTACACTTCGGCGATCTGGGTGTTGGAGATGTCTCTGCCGCCGAGGCCGTAGATGAAATTCAGAATCGGGGTCTTGGTGTCGTAGAGGGCCGAGCGGACTTCAAGCCACGCGGGGCCGCCTTCGGCTCCGAACGCGATCGAGCGATCCATCACGCCCACGGCCTTGACGTTTTTGAGCGATTCGAGGACGGTCTTGAACGGGAACGGGCGGAAGAGGCGCAGTTTGACCAGCCCGACCTTCCTGCCCCGGTCGCGCATGATGTTGACGGCTTCTTTGGCGGTGCCCGCCGAGGAGCCGAGCGTAAGGATCGCGACTTCGGCGTCGTCCATCATGTATTCTTCGATGAACCCGTATTTTCTGCCGGTGATCTCGGCGTATTCTTCGCCGATCCGCCTGATGGTTTCGAAGGAGTTGTCCAGGCCTTCGACCTGCTGGCGCTTGTGCTCGAAGTAATGCGGCGGCAGGTCAAGCGGGCCGACGGTGAGCAAATTTTTCTTGTCGAGCAGGTAGTGTTCGGGTCTGTATTCGCCGACGAATTTCCTGACCTCGTCGTCGGGGATTACGTTGAGCACTTCCATCGTGTGGCTGAGGATGAAGCCGTCGAGCGTAACCATGACCGGCGTCAGGACGTCTTTGTGCTCGGCGATGCGGAAGGCCTGGATGGTGTTGTCGTAGGCTTCCTGCGCGCTTTCGGAGAAGATTTGTATCCAGCCCGTGTCGCGCGCGCCCATACTGTCGGAGTGGTCGCAGTGGATGTTGAGCGGTGCGCTCAGCGCGCGGTTGACCAGCGGCATAACGATGGGCAGCCTGCACGAGGCGGCCACGTAAAGGATTTCCCACATCAGCGCCATGCCCGCCGAGGATGTGGCGGTGATGGCGCGCGCTCCGGCGGCGCTCGCGCCGACCGCGGCGCTCATCGCGGAGTGTTCGGATTCGGTGCAGACTACTTCGGTGTCGACGAGGCCGTCGGCGTGAAAATCGGCGAACTTCATCATCATCTCGGTCTGGGGCGTAATCGGGTAAATCGCTGCGACGTCGGGGTTGACCTGTCTGAGTGCTTCGGCCACGGCTTCGTTTCCGGTGAGTGCTATTTTGCTGACTTCGGTGATCGGCATGTTGTACTCCGTCATAAATTGAGGGTCTGGAATTCCCGGAAAAGCGATATGCTACGAGAAAATCCCGCGATGTCAATAAAAAAGCCCAGGCAACGCCTGGAGGTAATAGGGAAGTAAGCACCTATTCCAATATGCGCGCCCTGCTTTTTGCCTAACGGCAAAAAGAGGCCGGGCGCTGCCACCCACTGGCGAAAAGTGAAGCGACTGCGTTTTTTCGCCGTAAGGTGAAAAACAAGGAGCGAGTTTTGTAATGGGTGGAGAATGATTTGCTTGCAGGCGTTGCCTGCCGCTCGCTGTCTGTCGCCGAAGGGCGACAGAAGCGCGTCGCTCGCACCCACTGACAAATCCTGTGCGCGGATTCGTGATGTGATTTTTTTCTATCCGCAGATTACGCAGATTTCACAGATTTTTTTTCTTCTTTTCACCGCAGGGCCGCAGAGATCGCAGAGGCGGGCAAGCCCCGCAGCCCAGCCCTTATCACCAAAACGCCTCAACCACGAAACAAGTAAACCCTTCATACGCGCGCCCTGCTTTTCGCCTAACGGCAAAAAGAGGCCGGGCGCTTTCACACACTGACAAATCTTGTGCGCGGATTCGCCAATAAACATGCGAACAAGTGCACACGAATTAACACGGATAGCCTAATAAAAAATGAAAACCCAAAATCTGGATGCCTGTCAACCGGCCCGAAATTTTCGATAATCGAATCCGAAAAAACCTTAATAGCGTTTATTGGCGTGAATTCGAGGTTTTCCCAAAAAAATTCTCGGTGCTCTCCATGCCCCCCCCCATGTAAACTTTTTTAGGGCTTAAGATGTGTCTTGAGAAGTGGTTAGATGTCTGGCGGTAAATTTGTGTGAAAAATCGGATTTTTACCGAGATTTTTTTCGATCTCGTGTGTCTATATAACTGGAGGGTTTCTGTTTTTCACTTTTCGTATATTACTTCGAATCTGTGGGTTTTTGTTGATGTTTTAGAGAGTCAGTAATGATTAAAGATAGAATTACGACTATTTCCATCCTTCTCTGTGCGCTTTTCTGCGTCGCAGCCACCTTCGCGGCCTCTGCCGCGGACTATTACTGGAACGCGGCCTCGGGTAACTGGTCCGTCGGTTCGAACTGGGATCCCGTCGGCCCGCCCACCGGCAAGGGTGTGGCCTACATCGAAAACGGGGGGACAGCCAATATCGATGGTGGTATTGAAGAAGGCGCCGTACAACATATCCGGCTTTATAACGGAACGGTCAACCAGTCGAATTATAATGTTGATCTCAGCCGCACGCTCTCGATCGGCCTAGGCGATGGCAATGTCGGAACGTACAACCTCAGCGGCGGCCTCATTATATCTGATATAGGGATATT
>JAUWEX010000073.1 GCA_030607235.1 Planctomycetota bacterium
GGAGACGCGCTCGTCGCGCATCTCGTACAAGGGCCGCAGCCTTGAGACGATCGCGGAGTCGACCGATTTCGGCGGCTGCGTGCGCGCGCTGGTGAACGGGGGCTGGGGCTTCGTCTCGTTCAACCGCATCGAAGACGTGGAAGAAAAGATGAGGATTGCCATCGAACAGGCGGAGATCATCAGCAAAAGGATCGACCGACCGACCAAACTCGCGCCGGTCAAGGTCATCGAAGACCGCGTAACGGCCAAGCCCAAAAACGACCCGCGCAAGGTCGCGCTGAGCGAAAAACAGGCGATTCTTGCGGCCTACAACGACATCATCCTCGGTTTCGACAAGCGCATCACGACCTCGACCATCGATTACTTCGACAAGTTTTCGATCATATCGTTCGTCAACTCCGAAGGCGCCGACATCGAGCAGCACAAGATCGACATCGGCGGCGGGATCGCGGCGGTGGCCAACGACGGCAGGGAAACGCAGATAGGACGGCTGGGCTTCGGCAGTTCCAACGACTTCAACTGCGTATTGAACAAGGAGGAAGAGGTCAGGGAGATTTGCGGGACCGCGGTGGGCCTGCTGAGCGCGGAGTCGGTCAAGGGCGGGCAGTACACCGTCGTGATCGACCCGATCCTGGCGGGCGTGTTCATCCACGAGGCCTTCGGGCACCTGAGCGAAGGCGACAACGTTTACCGGGACAGGGACCTGCAAAAACTCATGACGCTGGGCGAGGTCTACGGCCCGAACATCCTCGACGTATACGACAGCGGCCTTGACGAGGGAGTACGCGGCTATCTGAAGTACGACGACGAGGGCGTGAAGACCGAAAAGACCTATCTGATAAGGCACGGCAAACTCGTCGGGAGGCTGCACTCGCGCGAGACCGCGGGCGAGATGGGCGAGGAGGCGACCGGCAGCGCGCGCGCGATGAACTACCGCTACGCGCCGATATGCCGGATGCGCAACACCTGTATCGAAAACGGTGAGACGCCGTTCGAAGATATGATAAAAGATATCAAACTGGGCGTGTACGCCAGGAAGAGTTACGGCGGCCAGACCAACGGCGAGATGTTTACCTTTTCGGCGGGCGAGGCCTATATGATCCGCGACGGCAGAATCGCGGAGTTGGTCAAGAACTGCTCGCTGAGCGGCAACGTGTTTCAGACGCTGAAAAACATCGAGATGATCGGAAACGATTTCGCCGTACACGACTCCGGCGGCGGCTGCGGCAAAGGCGGCCAGATGCCCCTGCCGGTAAGCCACGGCAGCCCTCACATCCGAATAAAAAATGTCGTCGTAGGAGGCAAATAATGAAAGACATCCTCAAGGCAGCGAAACAGCATTTCGACAAGGTCGAAATCTTCCGACTGACGGGCAACTCCACCGAGGTGGAATTCGAGCACAACAGCCTGAAAAAGATCGACACGTCGGAACACTACGGGCTGGCGCTGCGCGGCGTGAAAAACGGCAGGATAGCCTTTTCCACGTCCACCAAGCCCGACGACGCGGAAGGCATAATCGACACCGCGCTAAACGTTACGGACTACTCGCCGGAGTGCGGATTCGATTTCGCCGACGGCTCCGAAAAACCGCTGGACGCGCCCGCGATTTATTCCAAACGGACAGCCGAAATCGGCGTCGAAGAAATGGTCGAGGCCGGGCAAAAGATCATCGGGAAGATACAGGCTTACGACCGCAACATCCAGGGCTTCGTCGGGCTGGGAATCGGCTCGAGCGAGGTCTCTCTTGTTAACAGCGAGGGTTTCAAGAACGCGTATCGGAAAAACGGCGCGGGCTTCGCCTGCGGCGGGCGGCTGATAGAGGGGCAGAATATCCTTTACGTCTACGAGTCTCTTTCGGGCGTGGAGTATGATTTCGATTTCGAGGCCGCGGTCGACAAGGTCATCGAGGATTTTTCGATAGCGCGCAAAAATGTTGAGTTCTCCGGCGGCGAGACGCCGGTGATCCTGACGCCGAACGCGGTTACGGACCTGCTGCTGCCGATCATGGCCTGCTGTAACGGCAAGGCCGTCGCCAAAGGCATATCCCCGTGGAAGGACAGGCTCGGCGAGGCGATGTTCGACCGGCGCCTGACGGTGTACAACGACGGCCTGCTGCCCAACGCCGTCGCCACGGCGTTTTTCGACGACGAGGGAGTAGCGGCGCAAAAGACCGCGCTTATAGAAAACGGCGTGCTGAAAAACTTCGTGCTCGACCTTGAATCGGGCGCGGCGATGGGTATGCGCTCCACCGGCAGCGGGATGCGCAACAGGCGTTTCGGCTCGAAAGACGCCTCCGCCCCGCCGACTCCGTCGATGAGCAGTGTTGTAATGGAGGCCGGCGAGAGGGGCGTGGACGAGATGATGGAGGAGATGGGCGAGGGGCTGCTGATAGACCGGCTGATGGGCACGATGATGGGCAACCTGTACGGCGGAGTGGTCAGCGGCAATATCATGCTGGGCTACAAGGTTGCGGGCGGCAGGCGCGTGGGGCGGATAAAGGATGCGATGTTTTCGGTCAACGCGTTCGAGGTGCTCAAAGACGGACTGGTGTGCTTGAGTCGCGAGCGCAAAATGCTGGGCAAGTTTTTGCTGCCGCACGTGTGGCTAAAGTCCGCCGCGATCACGGGCGGGGACGCCCCGCAGCAAATAGGGAAGTAACCACCTATTTACAATACCCGCGCCCTGCTTTTCGCCTTACGGCAAAAAGAGGCCGGACGCTGCCACTCACTGACAAATCTTGTGCGCGGTTTCGCAATGTGATTTCTTCTATCCGCTCCGCATCAGGCGGACCGCTTCGCTGCTTTTCACCCTTCGGCGCAAGGGCGATTTTAATTCAGAACAGTTCTCCAAACCGTTTCAGAACTGTTCTGAATTTTCTGAAAGGGACACATCCCTTCGCGTTGTCCTACTCTAAATACCTCAATCACAAGGACAGTAATCCCTGCATGAAGGCCCTTCTCTCCGCGAAGGAGGATGTGTCCCTTTCAGGGCGCAACCACACAGCAAGATTACAAGATTTGTTAGCGAGCGGAAGCGAAGTGCTTCTGTCGCCGAAGCACGGCGACAGACAGCGAGCGGATATCGGAGAATGTGGCTGCTCCCCTATTGCCTCCAGGCGTTGCCTGGGCCGCGGGGCGTCCCCGCCTGCAATAAAAGCCATCAACAACACAACAAGCCTGCAATGATCGCAAGCGATACGGAAGCGACGTGCTTCTGTCGCCGAATGGCGACAGACAGCGAGCGGGTCTTGAAATGAGTGGTTACTCCTCGCTTGGCAGCAGGCCCCGCCTGCCCTGCTTATCGCTCGCTTATCGCCCAGATTCTGCCGAGTGCGTTGACGAGGAAGAGCGTGCCGTCGTTTTGGTCGCAGACGATGAACTGCACGTCCGGCAGGGGCCGCTCAAAGAGTATCGCGCCGGTTTGGATATCCAGTTTCGCCAGCCGCGGGCCGGTCAGCAGCAGGTAAAGGTTGCCGTCGCGGGCCGGACCGATTACGCGCTCAACCTCGGGCACGGTCTTTTCGCCCCACAGAGGCCTGCCGCCGCGCATGGAATAGGCAAAAAGTTCGTTTCTTGTGGTGCGGACGTAAACGCTGCCTTTGTGGAGTTTCATCTCACCCGTTATGTAAGCGGCCTTGGGGTAGGCGACCCATTTTTTCTCGACACCGACAACGGCATCGAGCGCGTAGAGCCGGAAGTCTTGCGTGGGAATGAGCAATGTTTTTGTTTCGTCGTCGACGAGCATCGGCGCGGTCGGCTTTGCGAGATCGGTGCGAATCGGCTTTTGTTCCTTGCCGAGAGTCCCGCCGTAGAGGTAAAGATTGCCTCCATCGTCAATGCAGAATGGATAATTTGCGGTTTTGAGCATGACCGGCGGTATGCCGATATTGATGTTTTTCTTTACACGTATTACCGGGCGCATCGCGGAGAATTCGGCGGCGGTCAGTTTTGGAAGAAGGTAGATTTTCCCGTCGGCGCAGCCGAAAAAGACCGCGTTTTTAGAGTTGCAGAGCGGCGTCAGGATTGCGTAATCGGAAACGGCCACCCATTCGACAGGCAGCGCGCCGTTTCGCGCCAAAGGATCGGCCAGGCAGTGAATTTCTCTGCCGGTGCTGAAATAAACAAACAGTTTTTCAATCGTTGTATCGCCTTTTCTGACCCTGCCGAAACCGAAGTCGATCGGGAAGGCGACTTTTTCGCGGCCGCTGTTGTAAAACGACCTGGCAACGCCCTTCTTGCCATTGACGAACAACAGATTGCCGTCGCTGCCGTAGAGGCAGATCATGTGGCCGATGATCTGAACGTTTTCTATTGCGCGGGTGTAGGACGAGTCGTGGACGGGCAGCGACCAGCGCACCTCGAACAGGTCGCCCATTTGCGTCATCTGCTCTTCGACCAAGAGGCGCATCCCCTCGAAGTCCTGCTTGCGCTGAGCGATTTGTTCTTCTATCTCTTCTCTGGTGGGTTCGGGATCGGCGAAGCAGCCGACCGCCAGGACAGCAAGAAGCGCAAACAAAATTATGTATCGAGCCGTTTTCATGTACTCTCCTTGGTAAAGCAAACCGTGATTGCGCGGAATTTTGAAACAGATAACAGGTGCAGAAGGGGCAGTCACGGATTCAATCGCCCAGCATCTCGGTAAAGTTTACGCTTCCGTCTTCTTCGATTTTTTGCAGTTTTTCAATAAGTTTGATATCTTCTTCGATGCGCCGTGCGAGTTTGAAGACATAGGGTTTGCCTTCGAGGCGGCTATGCAGGTCTTCGAGCATAGCCTGCCATGAGCCGTCGTACAACTCGTTGCGCAAGAGAACCAGTCCTTTTTCGTCAGGGGTTAATTTGCGTGGAGCCATATCCGTTTCTCCCGACCGCGAATGGATCGCGGCCAGTTCCCCCTCTCTGGTTGTAACTTACAAATTGTATTTTACCCCGACCTCGGACAACGTCAAGCAAAATGAATCGGGGCCATGACTAAAAACACCCGTGGCGTATTCTAATCAGGGCACGAAATCGCGCCGATACAGAGTAAAGAGGCTTTTTTTGCTGGAATAGCGCAGCCGCTGCGCATATAATTTTTACAGCAAAGCGGAGAACAAGCCACATCGATCGATGAGGACAATGCGATGATTGAAAGCCCACAAACGCCTCCCAAACGAAATTTGATGCTGGAAAAACAGCAGCGGTTTTTTGTGCTGGCCTCGGTTACCGGCGCGGCAGCGATCGGAGCGGTGCTTTTGCTGGCGATTCTCGTGCTCAACCGTTTCGCGGGAGCGCAGCAAGCCTACCAATCCATGATCCTCAAAGCGAACGTCCACGTAGAGACCGAAAAGATAAAAACCGTCCCCGACGACATCTCCGTGGGTATAAAGGCGGCGGGGCCGAGCGAGGGCGAGATGCAGGGTAATCTTATGGAACCCGACGTCATGGGCGATACGATGGATCGTTCCACCGACGACCTCGAAGCGGGCTCGAGCATTAGGATGCCGGAGTCGTCTTTCTCGGACCACATGCCCGATATCGACCTCTCCCGCAGCCCCACCAGCGGCAGCGGTTCTCTGCCGGCGAGAGGCTCGGAAAAATGGGGCGGGCCGTCGGATACCGGCAGCGGCGGCGGCGCCGGCACGGGCCACGGCATAAGGGGCGGCGCGGGCGACATGGGTCGGGGCCTGGGTGCGCTGGCGGGCGACCGCGACATCCTGTTGATATGGGTGCTGGATTCGTCGGCCAGCATGTTCGGCAAAATCGAGCAGATGAAGCGGGAAATCACCGTTCTCTTCAAGTCCTACGACAGGCGAATGGCGATGATCGTCATTTCGTTCGACAGCGAGCCGGTCAGCATAATCAGCAAGCCGACGAACCAGGTTCGGGAGGTTATCGCGGCCTTTGACAAGGTAAAGGCGGAGGGCAGGAAAAGGCGGATTGACGAAATCAACTACTATTTGAAAAACCTAAAACTCCATCCTGACGCGGGTGTGGAAAACACAATGAAGGCCATACAATATGCGGCCAGAATGCGCTCGAACTCTCGGCGAAAAGTCGTAATAGCGCTTATGACCGACGAAGTCGGAAATGATTCCAACGAAAGGAACGCCATGCACACTCTGGCGGATCTCAAACGCGGCGAGATTTCTTTCTTCGTGTTCGGGCCGCAACCGAACCTGAAAAAAAACGTAATTACGACTACGACATCTGTCTCCCACCAGAGTTTCAAAGAAAACGGAGTCCCCGGCGGCAAGGTCAACGTCCGCGCGCAATCCGATCGCGGCAGCGCCATGCCGACGGAAGAACCGGTAACTTTCCGGTGGGGCATTTTGTCTCCGAAGATGACCACCGCCGCAAGAGCGACTTATCCCTCCGGTCTGGGGCCGTATTACCTGAGCCAGTTGGTCGAGGGCACCGGCGGCAAATACTACTTCTTCGCAGGCTCCGGCAGCCCTACCTCGCGATTCAAGCCGATCTAC
>JAUWEX010000133.1 GCA_030607235.1 Planctomycetota bacterium
TAATTCAGAACAGTTCCAATGCCGTTAAGTTAAGCCGCATCTCTTTTTTCCCCCTTGAGTTGTGTCAGGCACAGAGAGCGGCTTTTGCGTCGTCGCCTCTGTCGGTCGCGCTCGAAGACTCTGCCGGGACGCTTCTCTATCCTGAAAGTGCCCAGCCTTTGGATGAGCTGCTCGTAAAGATGCGGCCACTCCTCAAGGGCTAAAACGGCTGTCATCTCAAGGATGTTTTTCATCTCGCTCAGGCATTTTGTGAAACTTATTTCGCCCGGCTTCTGCCCGCTTCTCATCGCCGCATCAGCCATCGCAAGGCGGCTGAGCGTACACAGCAACATCTGAAAAACTATCTCGACGTAGAGCGCGTGCTTTTTATGGGCGTGAAAATGCTGGGCCTTGAGGGTGTGTTTGAATTCACGGAAGAAGGTCTCGATATGCCAGCGCTCATGATAAAGTTCGGCAATATCGAGCGCAGGATATTGGGCCGAATCAAGAAGCGAGGTGAGAAGTCGCCTGGGGCGGAAACCTTTTCGATACACGGTGATGACCCTGACCTGCATTGTCTCGGGCGCTTCGCCGCGGTATTTGTACGAGGCCGATTTGCGTATCTCGTATATCCCGTCGTCTCGCCCGACTCGTTTTGTGAGGCGCGGTTTTCCGTTTGAGCGCATAGGCGTGAGAAAGTGGATGCGGCGTTTGGCGAGCATTGCGAATATCTCGATGCTGTAAAGCCCGTTGTCGAAGACGAGAAGCGAGCCGCGCTTCAGATGTGCGAAGAGTCTTTTTGCCAGCGAGCGCTCGCCGACATTGACGCGGCCCATGCGAAAGGCGATGGGGATTCTGAAGAACAGGTCATACAAAACGGCGATGGGCGATTGCGCAGGCCCCTGGCCCCTGCAGGCCTTATGCGAGCCGAAATGCGGCCAGAGCGCCTCGGGCAGTCTCAGCGTGGTGATGTCTATGGCAAAGACCTTCAGCCCGTGCCACAAAAGTTGCGGCGCATCGGCGCAGCTGTCAAATTTTTCTATAAGATGGCGCCAGACTCTGAGCAATACCCTGAGGGGGAAAACGCGCGCGATACTGAGAGTATGCCGAGGCGCTGACCAATTTGGGCGGTAGATTGCCGCCTCCCTGGCCGAGAGCCAGGCCCAGTATCTCTGCAAGAGAGCCCATGGCGGTATTGGCGGCGACAAAGAGACCCAACCAGATAAAGCCGGTGAGGCCGATAAGTCTGTTGCGGCGGTGTGGCAGAGAGCGTCGCAGATTTGCGAGGAGATCCTGGCCGACGAGGGAGGCAAAAGAGTCGAGCGGAAATTGCCGATTAAAGTAGTAATGCATAACAAACCTCCTCTGGATGGATTTGGAAGTCTTACACTCCTGATATCGTCCAAAGGAGGTCGTTTTATTAAGCGCAGCGACAATCACGGCAAGAACTTATCCCTTAACTTAACGGCATTGGAACAGTTCTCCAAACCGGTTTCAGAACTGTTCTGATTTATTGGGATTTATTGTAGTTTTGGATGATGTCGGCCATGCGGCGGGCGAGTCCGTCGATCTCGGCCTGATCCACGCCCTCCAGCATCACGCGCGCCAGCGGCTCGGTACCCGAATACCGCAGCACCAGCCGCGTGCGGTCGGCCAGTTCGTTCTCGACCTCGCGCACCACCTCCCGCAACGACTCGATCTCGTCGAAAGGCACCTTCTCGCGCACGGGCACGTTGAGCAGCACCTGCGGGTATTTCACCATCGGCGCGCTCAGGTCCGACAGCGGCCGCCCCGTCCGGCGCATCGTGCGCACGACGTTGAGCGCGGTGATGATACCGTCGCCGGTGTTGGAATACTCGCCGAAAAGAATGTGGCCGGACTGCTCGCCACCGAGCGCGTAGCCGCCGGCGATCATCGCCTCCGCGACGTAGCGGTCGCCCACCGGCGTGCGGACGAGTTCGACGCCGATTTCGGCCAGCGCCTTCTCCAGGCCGAGGTTGGCCATGACCGTGCCCACCACGACGTCGCCCGTCAGTCGGCCCTGCGATTTCATGCGCGCCGCGCACAGCGCCAGAACGTGGTCGCCGTCGCGCAGGACGCCGGTCTCGTCGACGAAGATCGCCCTGTCGCCGTCGCCGTCGAAGGATATGCCGATGTCGGCGGATTCTTTCAGGACGACCGGCGCGATTTTTTCCGCGTGCAGCGAGCCGCAGTCGTCGTTGATCGACTCGCCGTCGGATTTGTGGTTAAGCGCGATGACGTGCGCGCCGAGCGAGGCGAACACCAGCGGCGCGAGAGTGCCGGCGGCCCCATTGGCGCAGTCGAGCACGACCTTCATCCCGTCGAGCCGCACGCCTTCCATGCAGTTTCGCACGACAACCGCGGCGTACTCGTGCGAGGCGTCGGCCTGCGTGATGCAACCGCGCTCCGCGACGTCGGCGGGCGTTTCGCCTCCGAGCAGTTCGCGTTCCAGTTCGACCTCCACCGCGTCGGGAATCTTGAAGCCGTTCTGCGTGAGGAATTTTATGCCGTTGTGGTGCGGCGGATTGTGCGAGGCCGATATGACCGCCGCCATCGAGCACTTCCACAGCGCGGCCAGCAGCGCCACCGCCGGAGTCGGCTCGACGCCGACGTCGATCACGTCCACCCCCTGCGAGGCCAGCCCCCGCGCCAGCGACCGCTGTATCGCGGGACCGGAGGGGCGAGTGTCGCGGCCGATGAGCACTGTCGGGCGCGCGGAAAAATCCCTGTCGGATTGCGGCAGGTTCGGGAAGGGCTTGTCGTGGCCGCGCAGCAGGCCGGGCCGTTCGACGAGGGCGCGACCGATGACGCGCGCCATCGCCTCGACCTTGTCGGGCGCGAGCCAGCCTTCGCCCGCGATATCGCGGACACCGTCCGTGCCGAAGATTTTTTTGACGGGTGTGTTCGGGGTCATTGCCAGCCTTTGTTTTTCGATTTGTAGTTATTCGGTCGTGGTCGGTGTTTCGATTTTGGTAACGATGGCCAGCACCGTAAACTCATCCTTCTTGGGCGAGACGATCTCGGCCCACTCCGGCCACGCGCCGGGCCACCCCGCCCCGCCGGTGTAGACGATGCGGAGTTCCACGTCGGTGTGCTGGCCGGGCTGGGCGTGTTTGCCGGTGAACACCGCGTAGATGCGCACGTTGTCTTTGGTGAGTATCTTGGCCTTGTCTTCGCTCTTGGGTATTCGGATTCGCAGCGTGCGCGTTACGTTGGGCGGATGAAATTCCACCCGGTGCTGGTTGACCCAGTCCGGCCCGTCGGCCATGATGCGCACCGGCAGGTCCTTGAGTTCGATCTCGACGTATTCTTCTTTCACCGCCAGTTCCACGTCGATTCCGGCCTGATCGAAATGAAGATCGACCGGATATGCGAGGTCCGGCAGGTACTCACGGGCGTCGGTCTCGATGTTGGCCGTTACCTTCGTGGTTCTTCCGGGCGCCGGCAGCCAGTCCTTCGTTATCGTCTCGGTAACCGGGCTCCACTCCGGGTTGTCCAGGATGAAGCGCGGGCCGACGACACGCACGGAGACCTCCTTGACCGGGTTGACCAGCAGTTTCTGCGCGTCTTCGGAATAGGTTACCGTTACCGGCACGGTCTTTTCGATGCGGCGCGCGAGGATTATCGAAACGGTCGGCGCCGAGACGATCTTGACTTCGGGCGGCAGTTTCAGATGGGCCGCGCTTATCGCAACATCCACCTTGAGCGGCTCGAACTTTTTGTTCGCGTCGAAGTCGGCGGCTTTCGGCGTCAGTGTAATCGCAGCGACGTTGCTGGAACGGAAGATTTCGTCGAGTTCGGCCTTGCTGCCGCGCAGGCGTATCGTGAGCGTGTCGTTTCCGACCGCGCCGTCGACCTCCCGCGCCAGCACGATCACGTCGCCGGCGTCTCTGGCGGCGTGTACGCGGACTTCGAGTTGAAATTCCATGTCGCGCTCGCCGACGATCTGCTGCTGGATGTAGAACCATATCGCCACGGCCAGCGCGCCGATGATGAGCAGGTTGAGCAGCAGGGAAATTTTTGTCTTGCCGAAAATCATCACTCGGCCCTCCGTGTCGGCTTGGCGGTTTTGCTAAAGACCTTCTCGACGGTGGCCAGGAGGTCGTCCTGCGTGAGATTTCCGCTGAGCATCCCCTCCGAGGCGATGCGGATGGTGCCGCGCTCCTCGCTGACCACCAGCACCAGCGCGTCGGTCTCCTCGCTCAGCCCCAGCGCCGCGCGGTGGCGGCTGCCGAAATCGGCGCTGACGGGGTCGTCCGACAGCGGCAGAAAACAGCCCGCCGCGGAGATGCGGCCGTCCTGGACGATAACCGCGCCGTCGTGCAGCGCGCTGTCGGGGAAGAAGACGCTCTTGAGCAACGACGCCGAAATTTCCGCGTCGATGCTCACGCCGCCCTCGGCGTAGTTGGTCAGGCCGACCTCGCGTTCGAGCGCGATGATCGCGCCGAAACGCCGCTCGCTGAGCCACAGCGCGGCCTCGCAGATTTCGCGCAGCAGCGCCGTGCCGGTTTTTTTGTCGTTGAACCACAGCGGGTTCTGCCCCAGTTTCGTCAGGGTGCGGCGGATTTCGGGCTGGAAGATTATCACCATGCCTATCACCGCCCAGATAACCAGCCCCTCCAGCGCGAAGGTTATGGTGTTGAGGCGGAGTTCCTGGGCCAGAAAATAAACCACCGCAAAGATGACCGCCAGCGTAACGCCCAGGCCCTTGAGCATGCCCGCGCCGCGCGTGCCGCGCACGAAATAGAACATCACCAGAAGCGCGCCGAATATCAGCGCGATCTCGATGACGGCCTTGATGAGCGGGTCTATG
>JAUWEX010000218.1 GCA_030607235.1 Planctomycetota bacterium
GAGCCTGTCGCAAAGATCACATCGCACCATTCTATGTTTTCCGACAATTTCTCCGGCGGGTCGATTTTCGTGCCGTTGATTTCTTTGCCGATGTTGTCGGGGTCCATATCCGTCAGGCGGAAATCGTAGCGTCCGGCGAAAAATTCGGCCATTCGCGGCTGGTGTCCGATCTGGAAAACCTTCGGCCTGTCGGCAATCTTTTCCACACATTCCCGCAGATGCTCGGCGCACTTCACGGGGTCTTCGTCTTTGCAGTGCACGGTCCTGTCGGCGATGCCCGCTTTGCGCAGTATCGCGTTGAGGGCCGCGATGAATACCGCGCGCTCAAAGTTGTTTTTCAGCGGCATCGTGAGTATATCCTCCGTTCTGCCGCCGAAATGCCCGGGCATGTTGGTGAAGGCATGGCCGCGCTCGCCCATGAAAACGGCCTCGATGATGACTTCCTTGCCCTTGAGAATGGGGTAGTCGTCGTGGGACGTGGTGCCTATCGCCTCTTTTGGGGTGAGGTCCCCGGCCGTAACGATCACGCTCTGGTCGAGCCAGCCTCTTTCCCCGCATACGGCGCGGAGTTTCTCCCTGAGGATATTGTAGATGCTTTCGTTGCATTTTTGCGGAGAGGGCGATGGATTCGCAGACAGGATTTTTTCGCGGTATACCCCGGCGATCCGCCGGGTAACCGGCCCGGGGCATTTTTTGCCGAAGGACTTGCCGTCGATCTCGGCAACCGGCATGATTCCTATGAGCGCGTTGCAGATGAAGACCTCGTCCGCGTTCACGATATCGACGAAGCCCAGCAATTGCTCGCTGACGGGTATATTGTCCTGTGCCGCGAGCGAGAGAACGCAGTCGCGGGTAATCCCGGGCAGGATGTTGCTTATGAGCGAGGGCGTGGTTAGCTCGCCGTCGATTACGAAGAAGACGTTGGCCATCGAGCACTCGGCGATGAAGTCGTCGGTGTTGAGTATCAGCGCCTCGTATGCACCCTGCGACTGGGCTTCCTGCCGCGCGAGGATGTTTTCCATGTAGTTGAGCGTCTTGTGCGCGTATAAGTGCGATTGAGCGCTTCTGGCCGAGGATGCGGTAACGAGCGTCGCGCCTTTCTCGTATAATTTTTTCGCCGGAGCGACGTATTCGCGTACCTGGACGAAAAGGCGCATCTCGCGGCTCTCGACGTTCCAGCCGGGACCGGTGCGCGTGAGGATCAGTTTGAGCGCGTGGTCCGCGGGGATGCCGTTGCCGATCTCCTGCAGAATCGCCGAACGCATTGCGGAGGCGTCGGACAGAGGCGGGAATTTCAGCGCCTCGGCGGAGTCGATCATTCTCTGGATGTGTTCGCGCAGCAGTATGGGGCGGCCGCCGCGGACGAGTATGGTTTCGAAGAGGCCTTCGCCGTAGAGAAACCCGCGGTCCGTTATGTCAACGGCACCATCGCATACGGTCATACTGCCGTCTGCGATTGCGAAGCATGTCAGAAAAGGTTGGTTCGCGTCGACATAGATGTTTGCGGCTTCCATGCGCCTGTTCCTTTCAGCAGAAATACTGCTGCAACGCCTTCATAATCCCCCCCGCCTTATGAATTGTTTCGTCAAATTCAAGTTTCGGATCCGAATCCGCGACGATGCCTCCGCCGACCTGAAACGTTACGCGCCCAGCGTCGTAGAGGACGGTTCTGATGGCGATGTTTAGGTCGCTCACCCCGCCGAATCCGATAAAACCAATACTCCCAGTATACACGCTTCGCGCCGTCGGTTCAAGTTCGTCTATGATTTCCATCGCGCGGATTTTCGGCGCGCCCGTTATCGAGCCGCCCGGGAATGACGCCTTCACGAGCGAGATTATATCTTCGTCCGGCCGCAGGCGTCCTTTGACGGTGGCGACGAGATGGTGTACCGATTCGTAGGTCTCTAGCACGCGCGCTTCCGCGACCTCGATCGAGCCGAATTCGCACACGCGCCCCAGATCGTTTCGCTCTAGATCCACGATCATCGCGAGTTCGGCGTTGTCTTTCTCGCTGCCCAGCAGTTCGCGCTTCATCGCTTCGTCCTCCGCGGGATTGGCGCGGCGGGGGCGGGTTCCCTTTATTGGCCTTGTTTCCACCTTGCGTCCCACGACCCGCAGGTAGCGTTCCGGCGATGAACTCATCACGTGCAGTTCGTCGTCGAGCCTGATGTAAGCCGCAAAAGGCGCGGGGTTGGCGTTGCGGAGGCGGCGGTAGAGTTGCGCGGGGCCGGACGGGAAGTGGGTCTCGAAGCGTTGCGAGATGTTGGCCTGAAAGATGTCGCCCGCCGCAATGTAATCTTTCGTGCGCTGAACCGCTTGCAGATATTGTTCGCGAGTCAAATTCGATTCCAGCGGCGCGATCTTTGGCTCGGATATGAGACTCTGCGGCGGCGAGGACTCGGCGCGCTTTATCAGTTCTCGCAGTTTTCCCGCCGTTTCGTTGTTTCCCTTTGCTCCGCTGGACGTCAGGTACCATTGTTTTTCCGCCGCATCGAAACACAGCGCGCAGTCGTAAAGGCCGAAGTGCATATCGGGGAAGCGCTGGTCGCGCTTTCCGGCGGCGGGGAGTTTTTCAATAAAGTGGCGCAGGTCGTAGCCGAAATATCCCACCAATCCGCCGACGAAGGAGAGAGAAAATTCCGATGTCTGCGAAAAACAATCGTCGTGTCGGTCGATTAGGCCGCGGAGCGCCTCGAAGGGGCAGGAGCGGAATTCCCGACATTTGTCGTTTTCCTCGAGCGTGATTTTGTCGCCGTGTGCGGATATCGTTGCGATCGGCTCGATTCCGAAAAAAGAGTAACGACCGAATCGCTCGTTGTACATTGCGGAGTCGAGAAAAAACGCGCCGTCCAGCGATGCGATGCGCTCAAAGACTTCCTCCGGCGTGGCGCGGCTGTCAATCCGCTCGATATTTGTGATAACCTCCCCCATGACCGGAATTCTAGGCGATTTCCCGTGCCAGTCAAACAAATTCGCCGACAGGTTTACTCGCGGATGCGCCTTTTGACCTCTTCCATCGGGAAATTTTTCCCCGGACACAGCGTGGCCTTTATGTCGCGGTGGCCGAGCACGTTGGAGGCGGGGATCGAGCATTTGTCTTGGAGGTAGGATATCAGTTTCACCAGCGCGTCAATTTGTTCCTGGGTGGGTTTGTCTTTTTCGAAATTTCCTACCAGGCATATTCCGATGCCGCATGAATTGTATTTTTCTACGCCTGCGTGCGCACCGCGTAATTGCTTGGTCCAGCGGCCGCCGACTTCGATTTGCCCGTTCGGCGAGCCGTGTCCGTTGCCGATTACGAAGTGATATGCCAATCCGTTAATCCAGCCGTTGTGATCCCGGTGATAGCGGTCGAAGGAGGCCGCGCTGCCCGTATCCGTGGCGGAGTGGTGGATGATTATGTGCGTCCATTTGCGGCCGGTCTTGACGTCCCAATTCTTGGGGTC
>JAUWEX010000386.1 GCA_030607235.1 Planctomycetota bacterium
TGAGACACGTCATAACCAGCGGCTCGATGACACTGCGGTCTTTGTCCTTTTGCAGGCGGCGCGTAAGTTCCTCGCACCCAATCCTCCGCGAAGACTCCGTCTTGTGGGGGTCCAGAAGTTCGAGCACCCTGTACAGAGGCCATTCCCTGATAGTGATTTCGGGCGGCGGCGATGGATTTATCACGAACGGGTCGTTTTTCTCCGGCCTTGTGAAAATAAACGCCGCGATTCCGGCCCCGCCCAGCAGCAGCAGCACCAGCACCGACAGCAGGCTGATAAGCATATTCTTCTGCACGGCGGCCATAATCGTTTCCTGCCCGGCCGCCACGTATTGCATCGGCATCTGGGCGGCCAGCGCCGACTGCGGCACCGGCAGCGCAATCCCCTCGCCCTTAATCAGCGCCAGCATCTGCGCGTCGCTCAGGTCGCTGCGGCGCAGCATAATGGAGTTGCCCGGGGCGGGCTCCTGCTCGGGCGAATCCTTGTCGCCGGCATAATTCTGAACGTTGACGTTGTAGACGACGTTGTCGGACTTGCGAACTTCCGGCAGAAGGTTGAGTTTGGCCATCTCCGCCTGTTCTTCGGCGGAAAGGTTTTTCACGAACGTGTCGTTGCCGATGATCTTGGGTGGCAGCGCCACATCGTCGTGGACAACGTCCGGATGAATCGTCTCGCCGAGGTCGGTGAGGTTGAGTTTGAGGTCGGTGCTGGAATCGGTGATTTCGCTCGAAATGTCGTCAAGTATCTGTGTGTCGAATTGCTGGGTCTTGCCTGCGTCGAATTCTTCGGTATGCCCTTCGCCCTCGCAGACACGCGCCTGCAGGCGCATGATAACGTCGGCCATCCTGACCGAAAGATAGCCCTTCTCCACGACAACCTCGTAGAGAGTCTTGCCGCCGGACTTTTTAAGCCCGATGCACTCCTTACATTGCTCTATCGTCAGGAGATTGTTCTTGATAGCGATCTTGCAAAAGACCGCCTCTTCTCTGCTCGGCATCTCGACCTCCGATTTCAGTTCCAAAAAAGTGCCGTGTACCCAGGCAGTGACCGAAAGAACGCACACACCCTCTCCATTCTCTTCCGGCTCCACATATATCTGAATCGGATTATTGGAAGTATATTATTATACAAAATTTATGCCCAATCGTCAAAAATTCGGGTCTTGACAAAACCGCGCCTCAATCGGAAGCATCTCCGCTCACCCAGACCGAGCCGTTGGCATTGGCCGTTACGATGCGTTTCGATCCATCGACGAGCGCCGCCGATACGATCTCACCGTCGTAGCCCCGCAACACCGCGATCTCCTTGCGTGCCGCCACGTCCCAGACCACAACCCCGCGCTTTACGCCGATAATCGCGATCTTCCCGTCGAAGGCGTACAACTTCTCCGCCATCGGAATCACGTACTCGCCGGTTTTTTCGCCAGCCGCCGCCTCGCATACGCGTAACAGGCATTCGCCCGCGCTCCCCTCGCTGCGAACGAGCGAAACGACTCTGCCGTCCGCGCCGAAAATCGGGCAACGGTCTCCGGCCTCGATCCCGCGAATCGTCTTGCCGCCGTCAACCGCAACGACGCGGTATTTCGCATTCCCGGCGTCGACGATCAACATCGCGCCGTCCGCCGAGACCGACAAAACCTCGCCCGCACCTTCCGCCACGATCCTGGCCGAGGCGACCTCGACCACGCAATAGGATTTCGCGTCGTCCTCATCGACGCCCGACACCGCCACGCGCTCCCCGTTACGGCTCATGGCTACCGAAGCGACCAATGCGGGGCATTGCAGTTTGAAGACATCGGCACCCGTCGCCACATCGCGCATAACCAGCGTTTTGCGGTCTGCCAAGACGTTGGCGACACGCC
>JAUWEX010000178.1 GCA_030607235.1 Planctomycetota bacterium
GGGACATCCCCGCCGGAAAATACACCGTCGTGCTCGAACCGGCGGCGGTAACCGACCTGATGCTGTTCATGCGCAGCGGCTTCAGCGGACGCCTGTTCCACGAGGGCACGAGTTTCCTGACGGGGCGGCTAGGCAAAAAACTCTTCGGCGCAAACATAACGATAGCCGACGAAGCCGAGAATCCCGAGATCGGCGGGCTGCCGTTCGACCTGGAAGGCACGCCGCGCCGCGACACGGTGCTGGTGGAAAACGGCGTGGTCAAGACGATGCTCTACGACCGGCGCACCGCCCGCGCGCACAAGAAAAAACCGACGGGCCACGGCCTGCCGCAGCCCAGCCCCATGGGCGCGATCCCGTTTAACATGGTCATGGGCGGCGGCGACTCGTCGCTGGAGGAGATGATCGCCTCGACGAAAAAAGGGCTGCTGGTAACGAACTTCCACTACACCAACCTCGCCGAGCGGCGCGAGATGGTGCTGACGGGCATGACGCGCGACGGCCTGTTCCTTATCGAAAACGGCCGTGTCAGGCACCCTGTCAAAAACATGCGCTTCACGCAAAGCGTTATCGAGGCATTCAACAACGTCAAAGCCATATCGAAGGAGCGCGTCTCGGCGAGCGCGTTCTTCGGCGGCTCGTTCGTGGTACCCGCAATGAAAATCAACGGGTTCAACTTTTCCAGTGAAACGAAATTCTGACCCGTGGAGGCTGATATGAGAAACCTGACGCAGTACGCCCTCGGAGTGGCAAAGAAAAACGGCGCGCAGTACGCCGACATCCGCATAATCGAATATCGCAAACAATCGGTGAACGTCAAAAACGGCGAGCCGGTGGACCTGGGCGAAGGCGAATCGTTCGGTTTCGGCGTGCGCGTGCTGGTCAACGGCGCGTGGGGCTTCGCGGCCAGCGGCACGGTTACGAAAAGTGAAATCGAGCGCGTGGCCAAACTCGCCGTGCGCATCGCCAAGGCCAGCGCCTCGCTCAAGGTGCGCAGCGTGCGCCTCGCGCCCGAGCCGGTATACGACGAGCACTGGCAGACGCCGTGCGTGATAGACCCGTTCATCGTGCCGCTCGACAAAAAACTCGGCCTGCTGTTGCAGATAGACAAAATCCTGCGCAAGGACAAGCGCATCAAGTCCGCCACCGGCGCGATGAGTTTCGTCAAGAAACACCAGTGGCTGGCGACGAGCGAAGGCAGTTTCATCAACCAGCGGACCATGCGCTCGGGCGTGGGCTACGCCGCGACCGCCGTCAAGGGGACCGAAGCGCAGGTGCGCTCGTACCCCGCGTCGTTCCGCGGGCAGTTCATGAGCATGGGCTACGAGTTGGTCGAGGGGATGCCGCTGCTCGAAAACGCCGACAGGGTCCGCGAGGAGGCGATCGCGCTGCTGACTGCGCCGCTGTGTCCGTCGGGCAAGATGGACCTGCTGCTCGAAGGCGGGCAGATGGCGCTGCAGATACACGAATCGGTCGGCCACCCCACCGAACTCGACCGCGTGATCGGCATGGAGGCCAACTTCGCCGGGACGAGTTTCGCGACGACCGAAAAACTCGGCAAGTTCAAATACGGCTCCGATATCGTCAACCTCGTCGCCGACGGCACGGTGCCCGGCGGCCTGGCGACGGTGGGCTGGGACGACGAGGCGGTGCGCGCACAGCGCTGGCACCTGGTCAAGGGCGGCATCTTCCGCGGCTACCAGACCGACCGCGAGACGGCGCACTTCTGCGGCGACAAACGCAGCCACGGCTGCTGCCGGGCGGACTCGTGGGCGAGCGTGCCGATGGTGCGCAACAACAACATCAGCCTGATGCCCGGCGACTGGAAGTACGAAGACCTCATCGCCGACACAAAGCGCGGGATACTGATGGCGACGAACAAGTCTTGGTCGATCGACCAGAAGCGGCTCAATTTCCAGTTCGGCACCGAGATCGCGTGGGAGATCAAGAACGGCAGGATCGGGCGCATCTTCAAAAACCCGACCTACCAGGGCATCACGCCGCAGTTCTGGGGCTCGTGCGACGCGATCTGCGACGAAGACGACTGGGTACTCTGGGGCATAGCGAGTTGCGGCAAGGGCCAGCCGATGCAGATATCGGAGATGAGCCACGGCGCGGCCACTACGCGCTTCCGCAACGTAACGGTCGGCATCGTGAAAAAATAATCCATGAGCGAATCCAGCGAAACAAAAAACGCGACCGACAGCGCATACAGCGAGGGCGTCGTGATTCGCGTCGACGCGCAGTATCCGTTGATAGAGTGCGGGCCGCGGCGGTTCCGTTGCATGGTGCGCAAAAAACTGAAGTACAAACTCAAGGGCGTGGTCAAACGCGTGTGCGTGGGCGACCGCGTGCTGGTAATGCCGCCGGACAACGACGACAACCTCGGCGCAATCGAAGATGTCCTGCCGCGCAAGACGCAACTGACGCGAAGCGCCGCCGGACGCGAAGGCTACCACCAGACCGTGGCGGCCAACGTCGACCAACTCATCGTGGTCGTCTCGACGCACAATCCCGAACTCCATTCGCGTCTGATCGACCGCATCCTGATAGGCGGCGAACAGGGCGAACTGTCCTGCGTGATCGTCGTGAACAAGATCGACCTGGCGCAGCGCGACGAGATCGCAAAACGGCTGGACCACTACCCCGAAATCGGCTACCCCGTCCTGCTGACCAGCGCGACGGTGGGCACGGGCATCGAGGAACTCAAAGAGGTCCTTTGCGACAAGAGCAGCGTATTCGCGGGGCCGTCGGGCGCGGGCAAATCGTCGCTGCTAAACGCCATACAACCGGGGATGCGCCTGACGACGGCCGAAGTCAGCCGACAGACCGGCAAGGGCAAACACACCACAACATTCGTGCAGTTGCTGAAACTGGATTTCGGCGGCTACGTGGTGGACACGCCGGGCATACGCGAATTCGGCCTGTGGAATGTGAAGCGGGCGAACCTAGCGGAGTTTTTTCCGGAGATGGCCGGGCACATCGGGCAGTGCCACTACAAGGACTGCGCGCACATCACCGAGCCGGGCTGCGCGATAAAAGCCGCGGTCGACCGCGGCGAGATAAGCCCGGAGCGCTACGCGAGTTTCGCCCACATCTACGAAACGATCGAAGAAAAACAGCACTGGGAGTGATCGGATGTTTACGGGAATCATCGAAAAGACGGCGGCGGTCAAGGCGATCGCGCCGAAGGGCAACGCCTCGGTCCTGCGAATCGACCTCGGCGAACTCGCCGTGGCGACGAAACCCGGCGACAGCGTCGCGGTCTCTGGCGTGTGCCTGACGGTAACGCGGCTCGAAGACGGCGTGGCGGATTTCGACGTGTCGTCCGAGACGCTCAAGCGCTCGGCGCTGAAGGATCTGCGGGCCGGATCGCGGGTGAACCTGGAGCGGGCGCTGCGCGCGGACTCGCGGCTGGGCGGGCATTTCGTTCAGGGGCATGTCGACGGCGTCGGCGTCGTGCGCAAACTCGCCAAATCCGGCGAGACGTGGGATATGGAAGTAGAGGTCGACAAAGAGATAATCGGGCAGATGGTGCCGAAAGGCTCGATCGCGATTGATGGAATAAGTCTTACAATCACACACATCACCGGGCTGCGCTTCGGCGTGGCGGTCATCCCTCACACCTTCGAGAACACGACCCTGCGCGACAAAAAGCCCGGCGCGGCGGTCAACGTCGAACTCGACATCCTCGGCAAATACGTCCGCAGGTGCCTGGGCAAAGACGCAACTATCACCCCCGACTTCCTCCGCAAGCACGGCTTCTGAACATAGCGCGAAGAATAAAAGTAGCTAGAGAATACAAGAATATGAATGCTCTCGAAAACAACGACACAAATATTCTGGATGATGGCACTCATTGCATCAAGATTGCAAAAGCGCGTTTTGTATCATGGCGTGATGCACGAGAGGGATATGGAAGTATCAAATGGCATCCAGAGCGAGGACTTTATTTCGACTGCACATTCCCCCAAACAAGTGTACCTCTCTGTGCATTTGACAAAAAGGTTGAAGGAAATGTCGGGGCGCTCTACTCAATATCAAACATGCCAGACTGGATATGTAC
>JAUWEX010000154.1 GCA_030607235.1 Planctomycetota bacterium
GTTTTTGGCCGAGGAGAGGTTCAGCAGCGAACTTACCTACAGCAGCCTGGCGCTGATTTACGAAAAACTGTTCCTGAAAGCCGAGACGCTGAGGCATTTGGGCAGCGTGTGCGCCAAGGGCGAAGCGGAGATACTCAAGCACTGCAAGCGTATCGACGAATTGTATTATGCGCGCAAACAACTGGCCGAGGAAACGATATCCGCAAACTGGGTCGCATTGCGCGCGTCCTCCGCGGAGGTAAAGATTTACAACAAGCAACTCAAGGACCAGGTGGCCGACGAAACGCCCATCGCGGAAAACTACGCCGAACGGATGGGCAGCCTCGAAGAGAAGATACGCTCGCTCAAGCAGGAAAAAGCAAAACTGAATCCGGCGCAGCCCTCTACGGGCGAAGAGGCCGCGCCGTCCGAGACGGGGCCGGTGGAAGAAGCCGACGGATCCGAGGATGAATCGGTGGAAGAAGAAGCAGGGACTGCGGACAAGCCTGCGCTGACTCTGAAGGAAATCGAGGAACAACTCGCGGAGTGTGTGTTGCAGAAAGAGGCGCTCGAAAATGTCAGGGAGCGTGTGGCTTACGGCCAGGCGATCCTGAGTATTCTCGACGACGAGATATACAAGTGGATCGGCCCGCATATCGCCGACTCCGGCGAAATGCAGATAGATATCCAGGAACCCGGCTATCTGAAGGATTTGCTTTTGTCCCGTGCTAACGAATTGAACAAAATGCTGTTCGATGCCCGGACGCGTTTACGGGAGAAGGTCGATATGCCGATAAGCAATTACGTGCGCCTGATCGAGGCGAGAAATCTCGGCGGCAGGGAAATGGTCGATGCTTACAAAGACCTGTATAAGGAGGATGCTTCGACTATTGAGGCGAATTTCAACAACATGGGCGAAGACGCTATCATCGACGCCATCAATAAGAAGGCCAATGGCGAACTGGCCACCGCACGTCATAATTACAAGATTGTCCTTGACCGGATACGCAGCAAGATCCAGCCGCTGGCCGAAGAAATTTACGAGGATTCCAAGTACAATAACCTGGGCGAAGAAAGCGGAAGTCTGCAAGACATCCTCTTTATCGAAAACGGCGGCCGTGACGAAATCGACAAAACCGTTATTAGCGTTCTGCGCGAGATAGATATCGTATACGGCGCCAGGATCGAGACCGAAATCCGCAACATCGACCAGCGGGGCAGCGATTATCGCAAGACGACCGAGCAGCGTATCAGCACCATTCGCGCCAAACTCGAATTAGTTAGCGACAGGCTCGGTGAGGCCCTCGGCGAACTGGCTCTCATGCGCGATCTGCGAGACATCCAGAATCGAATCAGAGGAATGGTCGCAATATTGGATCCGGAGGCCGCGGCCGAACTTACGGAAAAACAGATAGAGGCTATCCATCTGACCATAATAAAGGCGGGTGCGCTGGGACTGGACGACACAAGATTCATCTACGAACTTTTGGGACATCCCGAACTGGCCGAACTCGAAATTTCGGATCGCTACAAGAAACTCGACGAACTCTGCGACGCCATGAAATACGCTATCGAGGAGCGCAAGGCGGAGAAGATATCAATGGAGACCGAGGTTAACCTGGCATTCAGGGCCAAACTCTCTTGGGCGGATATAATCAAGCGGATACGCTCCCTCGGTGAGGACCCCGCGCCCGAACTTACGGAAAAACAGATAGAGGCTATCAACCTGATCATAATACGTGCGGGCTCGTTGGGACTGGACGACGAGAAACTCGTTTACGACCTGCTGGGACATCCCGACCTGGCCGAGATCGAAATTCCAGATCGCTTCCAGAAACTCGACGAAGTCTGCGACGCAATGGAATACGCTATCAAGGAGCGCAAAGCGGAGAAGGCCTCGATGGAGACCGAGATCAAGCAGGCGTTAGCGGCCAAACTCTCGTGGGCGGATATAATCAAGCGGATACGCTCCCTCGGCGAGGATCCCGTGCCCGAAAAGCCCGCAGAGAGCGAGACGCCGGACCCGGAGGCTGCGCCCGAGGCGCCGCCGGAGACGATTCCCGAACCCGTGCCCGCGAACTAAGCGGACTTTACCGGATACGAAAAGGCAACCCTTTGCGGGGTTGCCTTTTTTTGTGCGGTGGTGCCGGCTGTCAGCGCCGTCGCTTCATGGCGCGGTCGATATCGACTTTGGCTTCGCGCCGCTTGATCGTCTCGCGCTTGTCGTGCAGGCGCTTGCCGCGGCACAGGCCGAGTTCGACCTTGGCCCACGAGCCTCGAAAGTATATCCGTAGCGGTACCAGTGTCAGGCCGCGCTCGGCGATTTTGGCCTTGATCTTACGGATTTCGCGCTTGTTCAGCAGCAGTTTGCGCGTGCGCGTGGGGGCGTGATTGTTGAAGCCCGCCTGCTCGTAGCGTGGGATGTCGAGATTGACCAACAGGATTTCGGTGTCGGTGGGGCGAGCGTGGCTGTCGGCGAATTGCACATGTCCCTGGCGTAGCGACTTGACCTCGCTGCCCATCAGTGATATGCCGGCCTCGAACTTTTCGATGATTTCGAAGTTGAAATAGGCCTGTTTGTTGCGGGCGACCTGCTTTATCTTGTTTTTGCGCATAAAGAATCCAAACGAAAAAGTCGACAAGAGATATGGCAATTCTACCAGATTCTGTTTATCTCGCAAATTATTTCATACTTATCGAATGCGCAAAATTCCGCTGTCGCGTGCTTTTTTGTGGTTGTGTGCCGCGCGGGCGGAATTTGCGGTTGACAGTTGCAAAAAGAGATATACATTAGCCGAGGTGAGATTTCGTGACAGTAGCCGAAAAAGAAGCCGTTGAGAAGATGAGTATAGCGACCGCAAAAATACTTATCGTGGACGATTCCGAGGGCACACGTACGTTGTGCTCGAAGATCCTCGAGAAAGAAGGCTACCGGGTTACCCAGGCCGAAAACGGCGAGCAGGCGCTTAAACTCATCAACGAAAACAATTACGACCTGATCGTAACCGACCTGATGATGCCGGTGATGGACGGCATGGAACTGCTCGAACACATCAAGGTTGCTCACCCGGATTTGCACGTGATTATCATGACCGCCTACGCCTCCGTGGCGACCGCGGTCGAGGCGATCAAAAAGGGCGCCTACGATTACGTGCCCAAGCCCTTCAACCCCGGCGAACTCCAGATCACGATCGAAAAGGCGCTGGAACGGCGGAAGCTGGTCGAGGAAAACATCCACCTCAAGGCGCAACTCAAAGACAAGTACCAGTTCGACAATATCATCGGCTCCAGCGGGCCGATGCAGGATATATACAAGATGGTCGACAAGGCCGCGCACTCCAACAGCAACGTGGTGGTCTACGGTGAATCGGGCACGGGCAAGGAACTGATCGCGCGTGCCGTTCATTACAACTCCACTCGCGCCGAAAAGCCTTTCGTGGCGGTGGCCTGCGGGGCGATACCCGAGACGCTGCTTGAGAGCGAACTCTTCGGCTACGTCAAGGGGGCCTTTACCGGGGCCAACACCGACAAAAAGGGCCAGTTCGAAGTCGCCAACGGCGGCACGGTGTTTCTTGACGAAATCGGCGACGTACCCGCCTCGATACAGGTCAAACTGCTGCGCGTCCTGCAGGAGCGCGAAATCACGCGGGTCGGCGACACCAAACCGTTCAAGGTCGACATCCGCCTGATCAGCGCGACCAACAAGGATCTCATGCAGGAGGTCGAAGCGGGCAACTTCCGGCAGGACCTTTTCTATCGCCTGCATGTAGTGCCCATCAATCTGCCGCCGCTGCGGGATCGCCGCTCGGACATCCCGCTGTTGGCCGAGCATTTCCTGACGAAGTACTGCCGCGAGAACAACAAGGAGATCAAAGGCTTCTCGCCCGAGGTCATGGATCAATTGATGGCTTACAGTTGGCCGGGCAATGTGCGCGAACTCGAGAACATCGTGCAGCGCATCGTTACCTTCGAGGAAAACGACATCGGGACGACCGAATCGCTGCCGACGAATTTCCGCCAGCAGGTCGAGCATCACGAGCGCCTTTTCCGCGAAGGCGTGGAGGACCTGGAGGCGATGGTGGACGAGGTCGAGCGGCATCACATCATCCGCATGCTGCGTCGGACCGGCGGCAAACGCACCGAGACCGCGCGGCGGCTCGGCATCGACCGACGCACGCTCTATGGCAAGATCAAAAAATACGGTATCACGCCGGATATGTACAAGTAGCAGGCGCACCACAGACGAGTACCCAAAGACGCGGCATTCCACCGCGTCTTTTTTTATGGCTGGCAGCGTAAAACATTTCAGCGTCCGCCGCGTTTAAATAAGCAGAAAGGTTTCCCCACAAAATCCCCAATGGAGGAGTTGGCATGGACAAAGATCAAACCCGCAATCCAAATCCGAATCAACACCGGCCTGACCAATCGCAACAGCCACAACAGCCGCCGCAATCCAGGCCGGAAC
>JAUWEX010000214.1 GCA_030607235.1 Planctomycetota bacterium
ACAAGATCAATTACAAGCCCAAAGAGAAAATGCCCGTCAAGGAATGGATGCAGCCTCAGGGCCGCTTCGGACACCTGATGAAGCCCGGCAACGAAGACGTAATCGCGGCCTTCCAGGCAGAAATCGACAGGCGCTGGGAGCGGCTGCTGAAGATGGCCGGCGAATAATTTCCGGTCGGCTTCGTCTGAATTACCGAAGACATTTTCGGAGAGACGAATGTTCACAGGCGCGAAAAAAGGAACCCCAAGGTCGAATCACTGCTCGCAAAAAATGCGGTATTATGAGACAATGAGAACCCGTTGCGACGGGTTCTCTTTTTTTTCGGACTGCAAACCGAATACCCGTTCGACCCGTATAAAACACATGTGCAAAATAACCCGAAACATGACCAGGAGTATCTAATGCTTAAACCATTGACTATTACACTGGCGCTGCTGGCGATTACCGCCGCCGCGGCCATCCCCGCCCACGCCTCGCCCGACGAAGAACAGATCACCAAAATGTTCGAACTGTTGAAAGAAAAAAAATGGGCCGAAGTGATCGAGATGGTTAAAGCCGAGCCGGAACTGGCCAAGGCCAAAGGACCGTTTCAAAGCGCCCCCCTGCACTACGCCGTCAAGGGCGACAACATCGAACTGGTGAAACTCCTTATCGCCAAAGGCGCCGATATCGAAAGCAAAAACGGCTTCGGCCTCACCCCACTCACAGTAGCGGCGATTGAGGGCAACGTGGAGGCGGTCAAATATCTCATCGAACAAGGCGCCGATATAAACACCCGGTGCAACTCCAAACAATCGGTCCTCTACCGCGCGGCAAGCAGCGGCAAAAGCGAAGTGGCGAAAATACTCGTCTCCAAAGGCGCAACGTTCAACGACAATCTGCTCGACGCGATAATCTCCGGCGACAAAGACAAGGTCGCCGCGATACTCAAACAGGACAAGAGCGCGATCAACACCTGCGACGAGTTCCGCCAGGCGACACCGCTGCACTGGGCCACGCGGCTGGGCTACAAAGAGATCGCCGCACTTCTGATCTCGCAAGGCGCCAAGGTCGACTCCGAGGATAAATACAAAATCACACCGCTGCAATTCGCAGTCTTCTCCGACGACTTCGATATGGTCAAGTTCCTTCTCGCCAAAGGCGCGCGGCTCGAACGGAAAAGCGCTTTCGGCATGACGGCGCTGTATTACGCGGCGGGCGGGAAACACGCAGAGATCGTAGCGTTCCTCATTTCCAAAGGCGCCGACATCAACACGACAGACTCCAACAGGGGCACCCCCCTGCACGCCGCGGCAAAAGCAGGCAGCCTCGAAATCGTAAAAATGCTCGTCGAGAAAGGCGCTAACGTCGTCAACGCCGACCAAAGCGGCGCTACGCCGATCATCAACGCAGTATCCGGCGGTTACATCGAAATCCTTACTTACTTAATGGGCCAGGGTGCCAACGTCTTCGCAACCAACAATATCGGCATGAACATGGTTCACATCGCCGCCGGCAGCGGCCAAAAGGATATGCTGGAACTGCTCATCGCGCTTGGCATCGGCTTTGACGTGGGCGACAACACCGGCGGCACCGCTCTGCAATACGCCGCAATGCGGGGCAAGATCGAAATCGTGAAACTGCTTCTGCTCAAAGGCGCTAGGATCAACTCGGCGAAGAAGGACGGCATGACCCCGTTGATGATGGCGACAGAACAAGGCCGGGCGAAAGTCGTAAAACTGCTGATCGGCAACGGCGCCGACGTCAACGCCCGCAACAAGCAGGGCAAGAGCGCGCTGGATATCGCCGTGAGCAAGGGGCTTGAGGAAATCGCGCGGATATTAAGCGACGCTGGCGCAAAATAATATCGGCCTTTATAATTTTCGAGGTGTAATATGAAAATCCGCCTGATATTATCGACGGCATTGCTGCTCATGATTGGCTTGATCGCCCTCTCGCAAGCGGCGACAACGGATACTTCCGAGCCGTCCGCCCCCGAGCGAAAGCCTCTCACGCTCAAGAAAATCGACGAGACATTCGCCGAAGCACGCAGCGGCAATTGGGACAAGGTCATCAAGATGCTGGAGGAATACCCCGAACTCGCCAAAGAGGTCGACGATGACGGAATTACACTGCTTCAGTACGCGGTGAAAAGCGGCAAAGCCCCGGCAGTCGAGGCGCTCCTGAAATCCGGCGCGGATATCGCGATAACCGACAATAACGGCGCGACCCCTCTGCACGCTGCCGCGCAGGCGGGTTCTCTCGACATCGTGAAGATGCTGATCGAACACAAGGCGGATCTGACCGCTCTCGACAAATCGAAGCAGACTCCGCTGATCCTGGCCGCGCTCAACGGCCACTCAAAGGTCGCCGGGCTGCTAATCGAGAATGGCGTGACGTCGGGCGGGAAACTAATCGACGCCGTAATTTCCGCCGACGAGGAGAAAATCAAATCGCTGCTGGACGACAAAACGGAGATCACCAGACAGGACGAAGTTACCGGCGGCACCGCCCTGCACTGGGCGGCGCGCGCGGGAAACACCGCTTTGTGCAAGACACTGCTCGGCAAGGAAGCCTCCGTCGAAAGCACGGACAATGACCGCAACACTCCCCTGCATTACGCCGCAACTCAGGCGAGCCCGGAAACACTCAAAGCCCTGGTCGAAGCGGGCGGCAGCATCGACGCGAAAAACAAGATCAATCGCACCGCACTGTTTTTCGCCTGCGAAACAAGCCGGACCGAAAACGTACGATATCTGACAACCAAAGGCGCATCCGTTACCAACCGCGACCGATCAAAACTCACACCGTTGCATCTTGCGGCGGGCGAGGGGAACTGTGCAATAGTAAAGATGCTGGTCGACAAGGGGGCACCCATCAAGGCTCGAACATTACGCAACGTAACCGTTTTACACATGGCGGTTGAGTCGGGCGACACCGACACGGTGGGGTTCCTGCTGGACAAGGGCGCGAATATTACGCGCTCCAACCAGGAACGCATTTCGGCATTGGGAATCGCGGCCAAAATGCGCGATGAAAAAATGATCAAGCTCCTTCTGTCCAGGGGCGCGAGACCCGGCTGGGACGGCGGCAAAACCGCTTTCGGCGTCGCCGTCGAAAACGGGGATATCCCGATGATGAAGGCGCTCATGAACGGGGCTTCAAAGATCAACCGAGACCGTTGCGGCAACACATGGCTGCTTCACATGGCCGTAGCCAACAACGACAAGAAAATGGTCAAATTTCTCCTGACGCACGGGGTCGAGAAAAACGAATTCGACTCGCACGGCCGCACGGCGGCGGATCTGGCGTACGAACTGGGATACGGGGATATGGTCAAACTACTGTCCAAACACGGCTCAAACCTGTACAAATACAGGGAGGATGCCAAACGAAACTAACGAGCGCCGCTAATTCCGCCGCGGGCCTGATTTGGGCCGCGCCGACGAAAACGCGAGGGACAAATGCGTCAGCCCTTTTTCCCGCCCGACGAGCAATGCGCGGGAATAACCG
>JAUWEX010000019.1 GCA_030607235.1 Planctomycetota bacterium
CACCATCGCGCGCCACGAAATGATGGTCGCGATCAACAGCGCGCTGCAGGTCGACCTCACCGGGCAGGTGTGTTCCGACTCCATCGGCTACACCTTTTACAGCGGACTCGGCGGCCAGGTCGACTTCATGCGCGGCTCGGCCCGCTCCAACGGCGGCAAGCCCATCATCGCCCTCTCGTCGCGCACCGAAGACGGCAAGCACTCGCGCATCGTGCCGCACCTCAACGAAGGCGCCGGCGTAGTTACCAGCCGCGGCGACGTGCACTACATCGTTACCGAATACGGCGCGGCCTACCTCCACGGCAAGACCGTCCGCGAGAGGGCGACCGCGCTTATCAGCATCGCGCATCCCGACTTCCGCGACGAACTGCTCGAACACGCCAAGCGCGTCAAGTACGTCTACCAGGACCAGATTTCGCTCAATCTCGCCACGTGCTATCCCAGGGAACTCGAGGAAAAAATCGTTATCGACGGTGCCGAAATCCTCATGCGCCCCACCAGGGCCACCGACGAAAACATGCTGCGGCAACTCTTCTACAACGCCTCGAAGCGCACCAAGTACTACCGCTTCCACGGGCAACTCCAGACCATGCGCCACCGCGACGCGCAGTACTACTGCAACATCGACTACGAAAACGTCATGGTCATCGCCGCGATAATCCAGGAAGAAGGCCACGAAAAAATTGTCGCCATCGGCCAGTACGACCTCAACCCCACGACCAACGTAGCCGAGTGCGCATTCATGGTCCTCGACGAGTACCAAAACAAAAAAGTCGGCAGCAACCTGCTCCGCAAACTCATCGAAATCGCCAAAAACAAAGGCATCGCGGGCTTCAACGCCGAAGTCCTCGCGGTCAACCAGGCGATGGTGCGCGTCTTCAACAAGACCGGCTACACCGTGCACAGCCGCATCGAGGAAGGCGTCCACCACATCGAATTCATGTTCCACGAAAAGGTAGTGCGGCCGGTTACCGAGAGGTACAAGAAACGCAGTGACGACTGAAAAGAAAAGCACTTTCATGTATTCGCCGCGGTTCGACGACTACGAACTGGGGCCGCACCACCCCTTCAAATCGGCCCGCTCGCGCGTCGTCTACGACCTGTGTCGCAAACTCGGCCTGCTTGACCACCCGTGGATACGCGTCGTCGAGCCGACCGCGCTGGACGCCGACACGATGGCGCTGTTCCACGACAGGGATTACCTCGAGGCGCTGCGGGAGGCCAACGACGGCGTATTCCGCGACCCGATGATCCTTTTCAACATCGGCACCGGCGACTGTCCCGTGTTCAAAGGCATCTACGACTACTGCGCGCTGGCCGCGGGCGCCTCGCACAAGGCAATGCGAATGCTCCTTGACGGCGAAGTCGAGATCGCCTTCAGCCCGACCGGCGGCTTTCACCACGCGGGCCGCCGCCACGCCGAGGGTTTTTGCTACGTCAACGACATCGGAATCGTCATCGAGGAACTACTCGCCGAAGACCGGCGCATCGCCTACATCGACATCGACGCCCACCACGGCAACGGCATACAGAACGAGTACTACTCTAACGGGCGGGTGCTGAAAATCTCGCTACACGAAAGCGGCGAGACGCTCTACCCGTGGGGCGGATTCGAGACCGAAACCGGCTCGGGCGACGGCGCGATGTGCAACGTCAACGTGCCGCTGCCGGCGGGAACCGATGACGAAATTTTCATCAGGGCCTTCGACGAGATCGTCCTCCCGCTTGTCGGCGCGTACGAACCCGACATCGTCATCGGCATCGTAGGCACGGACTGCCTCGCGGCGGACCCGCTGACACACCTGAATCTGACGAACAACGGCTTCAGCGCGGCGGTAAGGCGTATGCGCGATTTCGGCAGGCCGCTGCTGCTGCTCGGCGGCGGCGGATACAACCTCGAGAGCCTGGCGCGTGCGTGGACGCTGGCGTGGGCGGTGCTCAACGACATCGAGCCACAGGACAAGCACGTCGGCACAATCGGCGGGGTCTTGCTGGGGAATCAGGAAATCGTCGACGGGAGTTTGCGCGATATGCGGCGCTTCGCCTCCGGGCCGGAGAGGGATGTGATCGAAGAAAAGATTGAGCGGGTTACGGGGTTCATCAAAAAAACCGTCTTCCCCGCCCACGGCCTGTAAGCCACAGGCTTTGCAGCGCGCAAGCCGCCGCGCCTACGCGATGACTACGCCCGCGTAACCCACGACCGCCTCCTGGTCGCCGGTTACCTCGCCGCTGGTCGAGTACTTCACAAGCCTCGCCTCCGCCGCGCCCAACTCCCTGCACGCCGCGATCATCGCCACCGTCGGCGCGTAGCCGCACATCGAAATATCGTTGCGGTGTATCGCGTGAAAGAGTTTTTCCTCGTCCATCGCCGTGATCGCCTCAAGGGCGATGCCGTCCTTTTGCTCGGCGATTTCGCGGGAGACGTAATGGCTCATGTCCGAACTCGCGACGATGAGAATCTCCTTTTTGTCGGCCAGAACCGCTTTGGCGATGCCCTTGCCGATGGCGCGCAGATCCTTGAGATTGCCGGAATGCACCGACATCACGCTGATTTTGACGGAGGGATTGTAGAATTGCAGAAACGGAATCTGAACCTCGGCGGAGTGCTCGTTGATGTGCGGCGTCGGGTCGAACTCCACCCCCGGACAATACTTCATCAGGCGGCGGCTGAGTTCGGCGTCGACTTCGACCTCGCCCAGCGGCGTGGCCCACGCGCCCGACTCCCACAGCGCCAGGTCCTTGCCGGGCATACGGTGCTTGGTCGAGAGGATGATGACCTTGTCGGGGATTTCGACCGCGCTGAACACCGCGCCGGCCACCGGCCCCGAATAGACGTAGCCCGCATGGGGTGCCATCACGCCTTTGGCCTTGATTTTGACGGCCTGCGGGTCGTCGAATGATTCGATCATCGCGCGCAGATCGTCTTCTCCGGCGGGATAAAACTGACCCGCCCACATCGCCTTTCGATGAGTCATAGTGATCTCCTCCGGCTGCGTAATCCGTCAAAACCAAAAGACGCGAAACAAACGTCTGCCGCACTATTCTTTTTCCGTCTCCTTATCGACGTCGTCTTCGAGTTCGGCGACGCGCTTCTTCGGCAACAGATCGCTGATGGTGATATTTTCCGGTGTCTGATTTTCTGGAATGATAACGCCGCCGCTGACGATCAGCCTGAAGGCCTGGTCTATCGGCATGTTCAAATTAATGACGTCCTCTTCGGCCACAACCGCCGTATAGCCGGTAACGGGCGTCGGCGAGGTCGGCACAAAAACCATGAGCATCTTCTTGCCGGTTTTTTCGCACACCGATTTCAGGCCGACGTTGGTCACGAGGGCTATCTGGTAGACGCCCTTGCGCGGGTACTCCAGAGCGACCACGCCGCGGTATTTTATCGAACGCTCCGCGAAAAGAAATCCGGTCAGTTGTTTGGCATGCGGGTAAATCGCGCGGACAACGGGCAGGCGCAGAAACGAACGCTCGACGTACGGCCATATCAGCCGCCCCGCAAAAGACGACAGCGCCAACCCAACGAGGTAGATCAGGATCACCGCCATAATCAGCCCGGTCAGCGCATACAGCCGAAACCGCACAACCGGCACCTCGCCTTTATCAGTCTTTACGACCTCGGTAACACCGGCGCCCGGCGCAAAGCCTATGGTGTCTTCGAGAGAGGCGCATTTTTCTATCGCCCACTCCTCACCGCCCAGCGCAACGATCGTGCTTTCACACAAAATGTTTACGGTTTTACCAATGTGGTTGTTCAGAAAATTGAAACACACCACCAACACGGCCACGGTCAGAATCGCCGGCAGCAAACCGGCCAGACCCTTGGCGATAGGACGCTTGAACATTAAACATTCTCCTGGAACCCCATTGCGGTTACGGCGCAATCATACCGCAATCAGGATCGTTTGTCGAGATCGCACATTCCGATAAATTCCTCTTCACCGATAATTTTCACGCCGAGTTTTTCGGCCCTGGCGAGTTTCGATCCGGCCTTTTCGCCCGCAACCACGTAGTCGGTCGCCGCGCTGACACTGTTCGAGACCCGCGCCCCGCGCTCGCGCGCCATGTTCTTGGCCTCGTCGCGGGTCATCCGCCCCAGGCTCCCGGTAAAAACAAAACTCATCCCCGCCAGCGCCCCGCGCCCCGCCACGACCTCGGCCTCGCCGCGCTCCAGCCGCACACCGGCGCGACGGAGTTTTTCGACGAACTCGACGTTGCGCGCGTTGCCAAAGAAACTCCCTATCGCCTCGGCGACCACCGGCCCGATGCCGTCGATTTCGATGAAATCCTCCGGCGCAGCCGTGCGGATCGCGTCGATGTCGGCGAAATTCTCCGCGAGAAGCCTCGCGACATGCTCGCCGACGTTGCGAATGCCCAGCGCGTAAAGAACGTGCGCGAAGCCGCGCTCTTTCGAGGTCTTGACCACCGCGATTAAATTGGCGGCGGATTTCTCCGCCATGCGTTCGAGTTTCGCGACCTCGCCCCCCCGCAGCGAATAAAGATCGCCCGGATCGGCAATCATTTTTTTCGCGTAAAGTTGCTCGATAATTTTGCCGCCAAGCCCGTCGATATCCATTGCGGCCTTCGAGGCGAAATGCGCGATGTTGCCCTTTATCTGCGCCGGACACGCCACGTTCTGGCAGCGTATCGCCACCTCGTCCTCGCCGCAGACCACCTTCGAGCCGCAGACCGGACAGACCCGCGGCGGCTCCGGGACGGTCTCGCCGCCGGTGCGAAGGCTCTTGACGACCTTGACGATTTTGGGAATCACGTCGCCGGCCCTCTGCACGACGACCGTGTCGCCAACGCGCACGTCGAGGCGTTTGATCTCGTCGGCGTTGTGCAGGGTCGCGCTGGAGACGGTTACGCCGCCGATGTGCACGGGCCGCAGCGCGGCCACGGGCGTGATCGCGCCGGTGCGCCCCACCGACCACTCGACCCCCTCCACGACGGTCGTCTCTTCGTGGGCGGGGAATTTCCACGCGATAACGCAGCGCGAGCTGCGGCTCCTGACCCCGAGCCTGCGCTGCATCGCGAGGTCGTTTACCTTGACGACCAGCCCATCCATCTCGACGAAAAATCCGTCGCGCTTCGCCAGGATTTTTTTGTACCACTCGACGACGCCCGATGCGTCCGCCACGACCGCGCGCTGCGGCACAACACGCAATCCCAGCGACTCGGCGAAATCCAGCGACTCGGAGTGCGAGGCGAATTCCGCGCCCTCCACCACACCAACGCCGTAAACGAACATGCTCAGCGGACGGCCCGCGGTTACGCGTGGGTCGAGTTGCCGGATCGACCCCGCGGCGGCATTGCGCGGATTGGCGAAAGGTTCCTCGCCCTTTTCGAGCCGCGCCGCGTTCAATTTCGCAAAGTCGGGCTTGCTGATTACCACCTCGCCGCGTGCCTCGAACAGCGGCGGGACCTGCGCCTTCTCGCTGCGCAGCCGCAGCGGAATGTTGCGCACCGTGCGGAGGTTTTCGGTTACGTCCTCGCCGACCGCGCCGTCGCCGCGCGTCGCACCGGTAACCAACACGCCGTCGCGGTAAATGAGCGAGACCGCCAGCCCGTCGAGTTTGGGTTCGAGCGCGAAATCGACCTTCTGCGTTTCGAGCGCCTTGTACGTGCGCCCGACCCACTTGCGCAACTCGCCCTCTTCGAGCGCGTTTTCGATGCTGAGCATCGGCACGGCGTGCTCGACCGTGCCGAACTCGGTCAGCGGTTTTGCGCCCACACGCTGCGTCGGCGAGTCGGGCGTTACGAGTTCCGGGTGCGCGCGCTCCAGCGCGATGAGTTCGCGCATGAGGCGGTCGTATTGCGCGTCGGAAATTTGCGGGTCGTCGAGAACGTAGTAGCGGTAATTGTGGTTCTCTATCTCGCGTCGGAGTCGTTCGATCCTCTTCCTGTCGGCGTTCAGCGTCATCGCTTTTCCTCCGCGCCGGAAATTTCGGCGACCGAAAGTAGTTTTTCCGCAATCGGCCCGAAGGTCGCGTCGTCGAGCGCATCGGGCGCGGTGTCGGCCCGCCAGGTAACGGTTCCAAGAATGGGTACGTCGCAGAATTTCCTGATGATTTCGGGATTGCTCCGCTCGGCCGGATCCGAGGCGGGTTTTTTGCAGTAGTTGAATATCACCCCGGCCACGTCCAGCCCGGCGCGGCGCGCATATTCGACGGTCAGCGCGGTGTGGTTGATCGTGCCAAGGTCCGGGCGCGCGACCACGACCAGCGGAATGCCGAGTTCGGAGACGAGATCGGCCACGCTGTAATCCGCCCGCAGCGGCACGAGCAGCCCGCCGATGCCCTCGACCAGAACGATGTCGTAGCGGATCTGCAACGCGGCGAAGGCGGCGTAGGCCTTGCCGATGTCAACCTCCGCGCCGGTTTCGAGCGTAACGGCGAAGGGCGCGAGCGGCGGCTCGAACAGGATCGGCGCGACCAGTTCGGCAGGATCGTCGTTACCGAGCGCGGCGGAGATGTATTCGGCGTCTTCGGAGACAAGCCGTCCGTCGCGCCAGACAGCACCGCTGGTAATCGGCTTCATCGCGGCGACGGAATAGCCCCGCGCCTTGATCGCGCGTGCGAGGCCAGCGGTTACTATCGTCTTGCCGACGCCGGTGTTGGTGGCGGTGATGAAAAAGGACGCCTTCATTTTCGCCCTCCGCAGACAGCGTCGATAGACTCGCCAATAACCGCGATCATCCGCCGAAGGTTCGCGTCTTCGATCCCCAGCGGCGGCATAAGCACGATCACGTCGACCAGCGGTCTGATGAGCAGGCCGTGTTTGCGGGCCTCGGCGCAGACCCGCGCGCCCATCCGCTCGCCGGTGGAATACGGCCGCCCGGCAGCGGGGTCTCCGGCGAGTTCGACCGCGCCGATAAAGCCGCACTGGCGCACCTCGCCTACGTGCGGGTGATTTTTCAGCGGCGCGAGGAGTTCGGTCATCGTCGCGATTTTGGGCTGGAGTTTTTCGAGCACCTTCTCCTTCTCGAAGACCTCAAGATTGGCGATCGCCGCGGCGCAGGCCAGCGGGTTGGCCGTGTAGGTGTGGCCGTGGAAGAAGGTTTTGCACTCGGAGTGCTCGCCGAGGTATTGCTCAAAGATTTTTTCGCGCGCCAGCGTCGCGGCCAGCGGCAGGTAACCGGCGGTGATGGCCTTGGCCAGCGTCATGATGTCGGGCGAGACGCCTTCGTGTTCGCAGGCGAACATACGCCCCGTCCGCCCGAAGCCGACGGCGACCTCGTCGCAGATCATGAGCACGTCGTGGGCGTCGCAGAGTTGGCGCACCCCGCGCAGGAATCCCGGCGGGTGGACGATGATGCCGCCCGCGCCCTGGACGAGCGGTTCGACGATGATCGCGGCGATTTTGTTTTCTTCGCTCGTGAATATCCGCTCGATCTCGCCCAGGCTCGCGCGCATTTTTTCTTCGGCGCTCACGCCCTCTTCGTTCCAGCGCCGCGCGGGCACGGGCGCAAAATACGTGTGGAACAGCAGCGGCCGGAACAGCGAGTGAAATATCTCGATGCCGCCGACGCTGACCGAGCCGATGGTGTCGCCGTGGTAACTTTCGCGGAGCGCGACAAAGTGCGTCCGGTCGGCCTGGCCGCGGTGCCGCCAGTACTGAAAGGCCATCTTGAGCGCGATCTCGGCGGCCTCGGAGCCGCTGTCGGAGTAAAACACGCGGCTCAGGGAGGGCGGGACAACCGCGAGGAGTTTCTCCGAGAAATCGACGGCGGCGGTGTGCGTCAGACCGAGCATCGTGGAGTGCGCGATCCTGCCGAGTTGGTCGCGGACGGCACGGTCGATCTCGGCGCGGCGGTGTCCGTGAACGTTGCACCACAACGAGGACACGCCGTCGATATAGCGGCGGCCTTCGGTGTCGACGAGGAAATCGCCCTCGCCGCTTTCGATGACGATCTGGTCCTGCGCGATCCAGTCGCGCATTTGCGTGAACGGGTGCCAGATGTGTTTTTTGTCTCTGTCCTGATAGTCGTTCATATTGGGCCGTGGGTTGAAGGGTCGCAAAAGTAGATTATACTCCCGGCTGTCCGCTTTTCAAGCCCAGGCAACGCCTGGAGGCAATAGGGAAGTAACCACCTATTTCAATAGACGCGGTCTGTGGGCTTCGCCCAAGCGACCGCTGCCACCCATTGGCAAAAATTGCGGGCGCACTGGTTAAGTTGTAAGCAACTGCTTCCTCTCGCCAATGAAGGGCGAGAGGTAAGGAGCGAGTCTTGTAATGGGAGGGAAAAAAGACTTTGCCGCGGGGCGTCCCCGCTGCCTGGGCATAAAAAAATTGGGAGCAGTAGGATTCGAACCTACGACCGACGGATTATGAGTCCGGTGCTCTAACCGCTGAGCTATGCTCCCATGTTCGCCCCATCCGCCAGCGCGTACGCGGGCAAATCGGAGATGCTGCATTATATTGTGAGAAGTCGCGGAATCAAGATATTTTTCCGCAGGCCGATCATGGCTAAATATCCGCTGGGGTTCCCCGATATTAAATACCGTAATAAACACAACACAGAGAAAGGCATGAAAAATCGCAGAACACTGCAACTCATCCTCAGGGAGATAATTTATCTCCTGTGCCTTTTGGTATTTGTGTACAAAGCGATAATGATTTTCCTGCATTACTCCGATGTGCGGTTCGCATGTGTCCAAGGGATAGGATACGCGGTGGGCGCTGTGCTGATATTCACCTTTGCGGTAGCCAACCTTGTGATATACCTTCGGCGGCGCGGGCGGGATACCGTTAACGATCCGCAGCTTCAAGAGCGCGAACACGCTTCTTGAAGGCCTCCATAAACCTGTTTTTCACCGAAACAACCCGCGAATCATCAGGTCGGTTCATGATGTATTTGTGGCGATAGATCACGACGACCGTACCGTCAGGCATCCTGAATTCCGCCTCCATCCGCACAAACAGTCCTATCGCCGGACTTTCCAGCAGGTCGCCGATCAGGCCGTTATAGCGGACAAGCCGTTGGTCTCCGTTATAACCGGTTTTTACGATCACGTATTGCTTGTTAGCCAGCAATACGGCGTAATCATTGAGTTTTCTTTCAAAATCTTCATCTTCGGGACAAAGCGGGTTGGGCAAGGATTCGACGAAAACCCGACGCGATGTTACGCCGTCCATATACATTTTTTCGCCAACATACTTAAACCACATCCCCTGAACACGCGGAGTCGACGGCAAACAAACGGCGTCCACTCCACCGGCTCCTCCCAGCCCGACAAAATCCGAGTCAAGATACCGAATAATCTCGCCGGTGCACCAATCGCTGTCGGAGGGCGGCATGTTTATCATGCCCATCGGCAGAAGCCCCGCCACAAAGCGGCAGGCCGACTGCGGATAAGGCTCGGCGGCGTCCGCCGGGCCGATAGGCTCGCACCACGACAGGAAGTACAGCGGAAAAAGGAGGTAGAGCAGGCCCGCCGCCGCGACGTACTTGATCCAGCCGCGCGAAACGCGCATCAAAAGGTACGCCAGCGCCAGACCCAGGAAAGGCGAGGCGGTGTAGAGGAAACGCGGCACGCGATCGACCGAAATCATGCAAACCAACAGCGGCAAAAGATAACCGGCGGCGATCGCGGAAATATCGACGGCGAAAAACGGACCGCTACGGAATTTGCGCTCGGGCCTGCCCTTGCTGCGGTAGTAGACGTATCGCAGCGCGAGCAAAATTACCAGAAGAAGCGCAAAGTACGGCAGGTGCGTCGCCCGCAAATGCAGCATCAAAAATTCGCCGAGGCCCATCGTGAAATGCGCGCCGATCTCGCCGGAGAAATTGCTGGCCGCGAAGGCGAACCACGTCTCGAAATTCGGCCCGTACCACATCAGCCAGGCCGTCAGCCCGCCGCCGGCCAGCGCGATTACGATGAGCGCGAATTCGCGCGCGCCCGCACGCTTCTCCGGTTTTCCCCCGCGCATCGTCCGCAGAAGCGCGAAACAAAATACCACCGCACAGGAACCGGCGATATACATCAAAAAGGTCTCGCGCACCAGCATCCCCACCGCCGCAGCGACGGTCGCCAGCACCAGCCGCACGAACCATATCGCCCAATCGTCGTCTCGCAGAACGATACAGCAGACGAACAGCATCGCCGCCGCGATCGTGGGCATCTCCAGCAGGAACTGGCGCGACATGCCGAACATCCCCGGCATCGCCATCGTTACGAACGCCGCGATCAGCCCACACCACGGCCCGGCGAGGCGGTTGCCGAGGAGGTAGATGCAGATGCACAGTACCGCCAGCGAGACCTGCTGGACGATGAGCGCGTTGTTGCGGTCGATTCCGAAAACGGAACAGAAGAAACCCGCCGTACAGTGCATCATCTGTGAATGTGTGCCGGTGGGGTCGAGGGTTTGGAAGTCTTCGAGAAGTTGGTCGGAGTCCCGGCTGCGCCAATCGCGGCAATACTTCAGGGAAAGTTGCAAGTGACCGGCCTGGTCCCACATGAAGGGCGCGTCGTCACACGCGAGCCACGCGGCGTTGTGCGCAATGTGCCCGGCGATGATGACGAACAGCAAAACCGGACATATGATACGTGCCCCGAACATGCCATATCATAGCCGATCCCGGCCCGAAAAACAATAGCCTGCCCTGCGACAAATTTGTGTGCCTTTCAGTCGCCGATCTTCAAAATAAGCCGCTTGGATTGGATGAGTTGATAACGATTTGCATATCCTTTATCTTTATATTTTCCGGTTCCGTCGTGGGCGGATTTTGTCATATAGTTAAAGGCAATCACACAGGGCAGTCCTGACTCACTCTTCGCCATTTCGTAGACTTCGTCTTCGCCGCGACCTTCCTCCATAACTCCAAAATGAGATGTTTTTTTAACAGGAAACTGAATATCAACACTGCCATTTATTGATTCCCCTGCTGCCAATATTATGTGTT
>JAUWEX010000276.1 GCA_030607235.1 Planctomycetota bacterium
GCGATGATCCTTGCGCGAGGCCTCCGCCAGCAGCAGCCGCATCGCCGCATCGCCCTCGCCGCGCAGCAGACTCACCATCGGCAGGCCGCGCCCGTGCCGGCACGAGCCGAAGCGCTGCGTATCGAAATAATTCGGCACCCCCGCCTCGAGCACATCGCCCCACTCGGCCCTCATCGCCGCACATTTCGCGCGGGTGAGTTTGCGCACGGCAATCGTGAACTCGTTGGCGACGATGTGGCCGCGCGCGACGGCCTCCTCCGCCCTGCCGAGGAATTGCAGCGTTACACCGCCTGTCTGAAAAGTCTCCGATTGCGCGGGGATATCACGGGGCCAGTTTTTTTCGTGGACCGAAACGTGCTGTGTCGTCTGAGCATGGCGGTCTTTCATGCCCGCCACCGACCAGACTCCGCGCCGCACGCCGAGCGCGCGAGAGACGGACTCAAGCGCAGCGTCGGTGGTTTGGGAGGTCTTTTTGAGCGCGAACACGAGATGCTCACCCTCCTCGCCAATCGGCAGCGAGACGATCTCGTTTACGCGGAAGTCCAACGGCCTTGTCTTTATCTTCACGAGACCCGGTCCTTGTGTGTATCGAGGTAATTTCGGATATAGTCCTGTATCCGCGTTTTGAAGACGGCGCGATCGAACAGCAGGGCGTTTTCGCGCGCGACCTGCGAGTCGAAAATATCCTCGCGCTCGAATTCTTCGATCGCCGCGTTGAGCGCTTCGGAGGTCTGCTCGTCGAAGAACAATCCGGTGGGTCTGCGGCCGTCGAAATCGTCCGGTGCGACGACCGTTTCGAGCGCGCCGCCTTTGCCGTAGGCGATTACGGGCCTGCCGCAGGCCTGGGCTTCGAGCGGAGTGATGCCGAAATCCTCTTCGCCGGGGAAAATGAACGCGCGGCAGCCGGAGTAAAGTTCCACGAGTTCCTCGTCGGGACGCCAGCCGAGAAATTCGATGTTGTCCGCCGACATCGCGCGGAGATCGGCCTCGTTCTGGCCGGAGCCGACGATCTTGAGTGGGCGGCCGCTCCGGCGGAAGGCCTCGACCGCGATGTCAATCCGCTTGTAAGGCGCGAAGGCGGAAACAATGAGATAGTAATCGCCGACCTTGCTAGAGGGATGAAATTTTTCGCAGTCCACCGGCGGGTAGATGAGGTCCGCGTCGCGGCTGTAACACCGCCCGATGCGTTTGCGGACGTGCTCGCTGATCGCGATGAAGCGGCTGACGCGGTCGCTGGCGGTAACGTCCCACCGGCGCAGTCTGCCCGCGAAGAACGGCATGACCTTCGCCGCGAGTCCACCGCGGCCCTTGCCGAAATACTGCTCGTACATGTCCCAAACATACCGCATCGGCGTAAAGCAGTAGCACAGGTGCACCGCGCCCTCGCGCGGGCAGACGCCCTTCGCGACGCAGTGGCTGAGGCTGAACACGAGGTCGTAGTCGCGCAGATCCAGCGACTCGATCGCCCGCGGCATCAGCGGCAGGTAGTAGCGATATTTGCCGTAAACCATCGGCATGCGCCGTAGCCAGGAAGAGCGGATATCCATCGCCTCGATGGTGGGACTGAGTTTGCCCTTCTGGTGAAACAGCGTGTAGAGATGCGCTTCGGGGAAAATCTCGCAGAGCACTTCGAGGCATTTCTCGCCGCCGCGCATTCCGTTGAGCCAGTCGTGAACCAGCGCCACCTTCGGATTACGCGCGTCCATATTTTTCTACCATTTCCTGATATTTGCCGCAGGTCATTTTGCCTTCGGGGCAGCGTCCGGCCTTGATGCACTTCGGTCCGGCGCCGCGAAACGCGGCGGGGAATTTTTGCTTCGCGAGATCGAACATCATCTCGGCAACGGCGCGGATCTCCCACTGCGCGCGCATGCACAAGCGCTCGGCGAAAAAGTGCAGCAACTCGCGCGCGTTCATCGTTACGAAAATTTTCGTCTCGCAGGCGTTGGGCAGCACGTAGCGCGCGTCCTGATTGCTCGCCTCGCCGGATTCGCCCAGCGCCGCGTTCAGGCGTGAATAGCGTTGCGCGAGCATCACCATCGTCTCGCAGAAATAATCGACCGCGTCGATCTCCTCGCCGTCGACGACAACCTTCCGGCCCTCCAACTGCGGCGGCACAACGTAATCGAACGATGCGTGGGCTACGTAGCGCTGGCTGCGCTGCGAGTAACTGGCGAGGCGGTGGCGGACGAGTTGGTGAGTCATCGCGCGCGACACGCCTTCGATGTAAAAGGTGAAGCAGGCGTGCTCTATCGGGCTGAGGTGGCCGAGCGTGAAGAGTTTGTGGACGAATTTTTCGCTGTCCGCTCCGTCCTCGAGGATGCCCGACGTATCAGAGGCATAACACAGTTTAGCCGCCGACGCCACGAGGGCGTCGGGGTCCGGCGTCGAGCGCACGAGCACGACCTTGGGTTTGACTTTGTTCATCAGGCAACCTGAAAAAAATATCTCCACGTGGAGAATTTATCGATGAAAAAAAGACTACTCTGTTTCTCCGGTGATTTTCCCGCTGTTAAAAACGGTCTCAATTTTTTGCATTCTTCTGCGATAGAATTCACCCAGACAATTCGTAATCAGGTTTTGCAATTCTTCGTTGGTCATCTGCACTTATACTTCCTCCCCTTTTTCACTAACGAACAGCAATGGAGCAAGCTTCCTAATCGCCTCGCGTGCAATCTTGCAGTATTCTTTATTTAGTTCGATTCCGATATAATGCCTCGCCAGTT
>JAUWEX010000285.1 GCA_030607235.1 Planctomycetota bacterium
AGTTTATCGCGCTGTCCCCAGATTCACCAAAAGGCCGTTTCCACGCCAAGGATTTGAGAAGGCTCGAAATTAAATTCAACAACCATCCCCTGTTTATCCTGAACGGATGCAAAATCGGCCGGATAGAATCCTTCGGAACCCGGCGCGAAGACATATCAGGAGAACTCTTGAGGTGTGGCGCGGAGGCGGTCATATCCAGCTCGTATAATCTAAGCGATGGTCTCGGCGGCATATTCACTGCGGAATTTTACGGCAATAATACAGCCGCTAAAAACATCGGCGAACGAGTATTATTGGCAAGACAGGAGTCATATAAATTAGTTGTTAAATGTAATGATTCCGTGTGGCCATACTGGGCGCTATACACGTTCCACGGAAACCCCTTCGCCCGAATAGCGTATCAGCAAAACAAAACGAATTGCATGACGGCAAGTGAACAAATGAAGGAAATAGTCGAAGAAATTTCAAATGCTCTTAAAACAAAAAAATGGCGGTCATGATAAATCGACCGCCATTTAGTTGACTGGCATTTCTCAGAGGGATTGTGCGAGGAGTTCGCAGAGGTCGAGCGAGTCGACCTTTTCCTCGGCGTTGTGGGCCTTGAGGCCGTCCTCGAACATCGTCATGCAGTACGGACAGGCGGTGCACATCATGTCGGGATCGTCCTCCAGGCCGTCGGCGACGCGCTTTTCGTTGATACGCGTGCCGAGGTCTTCTTCCATCCACATGCGCCCCCCGCCCGCGCCGCAACAGAACGAATCGCCCCGGGCCTCGGCGAATTCCGCGACATCCAGGCCCGGTATCGCGGCGAGTATCGCGCGCGGTGCGTCGTAGACGCCGTTGTGCCGACCGAGGTAGCACGAGTCGTGATACATGACCTTGCCCTGCACGGGATTGACGGGCTTGAGCCTGCCCTGCTCTATCAACTGCGCGAGAAACTCGACGTGGCTGATGACTTCGTATTCGCCGCCGAACCGGTGGTATTCGTTTTTGAAGGTGTTGTAGCAGTGCGGGCAGGTCGTAACGATTTTTTTGACGTTGTGCGATTTGAAGGTCTCGATGCACTGCCGCATGAGCGTCTGGGCGAGGTACTCGTTGCCGATGCGCCGCGCGGTCTCGCCGCAACAGGTCTCCTCGGGGCCGAGCATACCGAAATTCACGCCGGCCTTTTTCATCAGCCCAACGAAGATTTTGGCGACCTTCTGGTTGCGCGGGTCGAACGAACCGGCGCAGCCCGCGAAGTAGAGAATATCGACGTCGGAGTCCTCGGCGAGAATTTTCACGTCTTCGCCTTCGAGATACTCGTTGCGCTTGTCGTTGCCGATGCGGTAGGGGTTGCCGTTGTTCTCCATGCCGGTAAAGACGTTGGTGATTTCCTGCGGGAAGCGGCTCTCCATGAGGACGAGGTTCTGCCGCATCTGGGTGATCTTGTCGACGACGGGGATGAACACGGGGCAGTGATCGAGACATGCGCCGCAGGTCGTGCAGGCCCAGATAGCGTCTTCTTCGACGCTGCCGCCGATGAGCGCGGGGTCGCGGACTTCTTCGTCGTCGGACGCGGCCGCCTCCTCGGTCGCGACTGCGGCCGTGGGTTTGGGGGTGCCGAGGAAACGTTCCATCTGCGACTTGAGCGAGCCGATGACGTCTTTGGGCGAGAGCGGCTTGTCGGTGGCCGACGCGGGACAGTTGTCTTCGCAGCGCCCGCAGCGCGTGCAGGCGTCAAGGTCGAATAACTGCTTCCACGAATATTCTTCGACCTTCGAGACGCCCCACTTTTCGGCCTCCTCGATATTCCTGATTTCGTCGATCTCGCCGGTGGGCTTGGTGGACTGCATGAAGATGTTGGCCGCGCCGGTGAAGATGTGGCGCAGACGCGACCAGCCGATGTAGGCGATGAAGCCCATGCAAACCAGCATGTGAACGTACCACATCACCTCGTGCGAGCCGAGCACCGCTTCGCGGTCCAAGCCGATTCCCGCGAAAATTTTGCTGCACGCCAGGCCCAGGAAACTCGCCCACGCCCAGTCGGGATGATCTTGCATATCCGTTTGCGGCAGGCGCAGGCCCTCGAGCGCGAAGCCGGTAACGATGACGACGAGGAGCCAGGCGAGGATGAGTCCGGCGTTGTTGCCCTGTTCGAGGTGTTTGGGGCGGATGATATAGCGGCGAACCATCGCCAGAAGTATTCCGACGACAACCATCAGCCCGCCGATTTCGAGGACGAAGGACTGCACGACATATATCCAGCCCGAAATGTAGTGGACGACATTGGCGTTGACGGCGTCCATCATCGCGCCCAGAACGAAGAGGACGATGAAGCCGTACATGATGAGTCCGTGCGCAATACCGGCGAGGCGGTCCTGGTACATGCGCTGCGGGGTGAAGAGGAATTTCAGCAGGAAGCCGATGCGTTTGGGGATATCGTCGATGCGTTTTTCGCGTTCGGGCGCGCCCTGTTTCCACATCTTCCAGCGCTTGAAAAATCCCCACGCGAAGAAAAAGGTCAGGACGGGAACCAGGCCGTAGACAACTATCGGCCCCAATTTTTCAACGTTCCAGAAGTCAACCTTCCGAGGCATGGTATCGAGTATTAACAAAAAATTCCGCCACATGTGATTTCT
>JAUWEX010000313.1 GCA_030607235.1 Planctomycetota bacterium
GCCTATCATGAACGGAATAGAAGCAACCAAAGCCATCCGGGAGCGTGAGGGCAATAAGCGCCACACGCCCATCATTGCCATGACAGCGCACGCCATGGACGGCGACAGAGAAAGATGTCTGACTGCGGGCATGGACGACTATCTCTCCAAACCGCTCAAACGCCATGAAATGGAAGAGATGATGGAAAAATGGCTGGAGAGTGCTATCGAGCGTTTCGTGTTGGAATCCGCAGAAGCCGCGGATACGCCGCAAGACAGCGAACATTCCAAAACGACAGCAAAGGAAGAGGAAATGAACGAGCAAAAAGAACCCAGCGACGAATTGCCGATAAACGTTGAAGATGCCTTGGACAGGGCCTGTGGCGACAAGGAGCTGCTTTTGGATCTGATCGAATCGTTTCTGGAGTATGTCCCTGAGATCATAGATGCGCTAAAGGAAGCACAGCGTATCGGCGATATTGAAAAGGTTGTCCAGAACGCTCACAGCATCAAAGGCGCCGCGTTGAACCTCAGTGCGGAAAAGGCCGCCGCGATCGCGCTGAAGATCGAGCAAAATGGTCAGAGAGGCGATATGTCCGCGGCCGCCGAAATGGTAACTCAATTGGAACAGGAAATCGGTTGCATTAAAGACAAACTGGTTACGATCAAAGAAGAGGTCTCTCAATGAATATCCTTATCGCAGAGGACGAAAAAAGCGTAAGAATGATGCTCAAAGCCGCCTTGCGCAAGACAAAACTGAAGCCGATTATCGCGTGCGACGGTCGCGAGGCTTGGGACATTCTTTGCGCCCGGGACGACATCAGGCTGGTCCTGACCGACTGGATGATGCCTGAGATGGATGGACTCTCGCTGGTAAAAAAAATCCGCGAGAGAAAATCCGAAAAATACACCTATATCATCATGCTTACCGCGCTGGCCACTCGCCACAACATGCTCGACGGCTTTGCGGCGGGCGCCGACGACTACGTTTCCAAACCCTTCCATATCAGCGAACTGTTGGTGCGGATAAGAGCTGGCGAGCGCGTGCTGAAGCTCGAAGACGCGCTGTCCGAAAAAAACGAAGAACTCACAAACCTCAACAAGAAACTTGTCGGACTGGCCCGCGTCGACGCGCTCTCGCAGATAGGCAACCGGCTGGCCTTCAACGAAGAAATGGAAAAACGGCAGGCCGAAGCCGCTCGCTACAATCGCGGCTACGCCATAATCATGTGCGATATCGACCGGTTCAAACAGTACAACGACACCTACGGTCATCCCGTCGGCGACAAACTCATACGCCTGATAGCCACCACGCTCAAAGAGCAGTTGCGAAGCACCGACCAGGTATTCCGGTATGGCGGTGAGGAATTTGCCGTCGTATTGCCAGAACAGGACATTGAAGGCGCTACGGTCGTCGCCGAAAAAATCCGCGCGGCCGTTGAAGGCAAGCAAATCGAACACAAAGGCTCCGATACCGACACCCTTACCCTGAGCCTGGGAGTGGCGGCTTGGCAAAATTACGGCGCGCAGGAACGAAACCAGACCCCCGAACAAGCGCAGGAACAAGAGTGCGAACCGGAGCAGAGCGAAGACGTAATCAAGCGCGCCGACAACGCCCTGTACGAAGCCAAACAATCCGGCAGAAACCGGGTTTGCAATGCGTGAGGCAAAGGAGATGTTATGGACATATTGATAGCGGAAGACGACGCCATTTCGAGGTCGCTGCTGGAGAAAATCCTGAAAAACTGGGGACACATCGTCTACGTCGCCACAGACGGGCAGGAAGCCTGGGCGCTCTTACAACAACACCCCGAAGTGAAAATGGTCATTACCGACTGGATGATGCCCAACATGAGCGGGCTGGAACTCTGTGGCAACATTCGCCGGACTTCCCGTGACGGTTACGTCTACGTTATCTTGCTGACCGCCCTCGCTCGCAAGGAAGAACTCGTCCAGGGCTTCGAAGCAGGCGCCGACGACTACGTAACCAAGCCCTTCGATCGTCCGGAACTGAGCATGCGCATCAAGGTCGGCGAGCGGATTGTGGCGCTGGAACGCGAACTCGCCGCGCGCGTTGAGGAACTGGAAGAATCGCTGACACACATCAAGAAACTCGAGGGCCTGCTGCCGATCTGTTCGCATTGCAAAAAAATCCGCGAAACCAACGGCGATGCCGGCAAACCCCAGCAATGGCGCGGCTTGGAGGAATACATCAGCCAGCGCTCCGACGCCCAATTCACCCACAGCATCTGTCCGAAGTGCCTCGAAAAATACTATTCAAAAGGCTAGCGCCTACTCGCGCAGCAGTCGCACCATATCCTCGCACAAGACCGCTACATCTTCGACCGCAAGAATCTTTCCGATGCC
>JAUWEX010000212.1 GCA_030607235.1 Planctomycetota bacterium
GAGTAAAGGGCTTGACGAGATAATCGTTGACGCCGGATTGCAGCGCCTCGATAATCCGATGCTTTTCGGCCTCGGTAGTAACCATCATTATAGTGGAATCGTTGCCTGCCGCTCGGATCGTTTTGACTGCTTCCAGCCCACTCATTTCCGGCATGTTCCAGTCCATCAGAATCAGGTCGACTTCGTTGGTCATTACTGCGGAGACGGCTTCTTTGCCGTTTGCAGCCTCAATGACGTCCGATATTCCGCCTTTGCCTAGTGCGCCTTTGATGATGATGCGCATGGTTTTTGAGTCGTCTACAATCAAAACTTTCATGTTTCGCTCCGGTAACTTAGTAGTTAATCGTTATCCTGACAAGCAGATTGCCCAGTTCCGACTCGAACGGTATATCGACGCTCCGGGAGCCGGACGGATGTTTTATCGTGTAGTTTCGGCCTTTGACGACCGAAGGCAGACTCGTGCTCATCCGTTCGCCCACGAATTTGGCCTTGGCGCCGCCAGTGACCATGTTCACCATCTCGCCCAGCGCGTCGACAACGTCGGCGTTGAGTTTGGTGTTATCGCCGGCAACAAGTTTGTTGCAAATTGCTATGGCGGTATCTTCGGAAAACGACATCTCGATAGTTCCCTTGACGGTACCGATCAGACCGATTATGGCCGAAACGTGAAAGGGACCAAGCCCCTCGTCGTCTTCGGCCGACCATCGCAGATCCCCGAGTTTCGGGACACAATTCAACATGGTCCTAAAAACATCGGTAGTCGCAATAACAAAATGGTCCACGTATTCCGCAATCATTGTCGCCCTTTCTTTTCGGTCAGAAAATTATTTTGTTCTCTTCCAGGTCCGCCCTGGCAATTATGGGGCCTTTGTGCAATTTCGTGATCTTTCGCGTTATTCCCTGTATCCTGAGGGTTACCCCGGGGAAAAGCATTTTTTTGATAATGATCTGGTTGATCGCGTTCCTGTCGGATTCCATGACGGCATCCTTGATATCGCCGCGCAATTCCTCGACCTGCAACTGCAACTCGTCGGCTTTGGCCATCAACTCGGTAACCACCTCGCGCTGCTTGGCGGAGAGTAGTTTTAGCCGGTCGGTCATCGAGCCGATCTTGTTGAGTATCTTGCGACGCAATTGTTCGAGCCGGTCGATATCCATTTTTTTGGCCTTCATAAATTCCGGCATCTTGTAATCCTCGCCGGCCACCAGCAAGGTACTTACGCCGCCTTCCGAACCGGCTTCCCTCACGATGATTTCGCCCAGCGCGATCGTTTTGCCGCCTACGATGCGCCCGCCTTCGACATCCACGCTGCCGCGGGAGCGCATGTCGCAGTTAACGATTTCCTTCCGGACGAATACACCTTCCTCGGCTTCGATATCGGCATTCATAACAAACAACGCCGAAACTTTTCCGTCGGATTTAACCCTGCCTTTTTCGCGCCCGGATATACCGTATCGCACCGAAACGTCGCCCACTGCGTGAATCTGCGCCGCCGCGACACCGCCGCCTACCTCGATCGCTCCGTCGGCCTCGACGACAGCCATGTCTTCGACATCTTTGCGGACGATGATCGACCCGGGGAAGCGGATATTGCCGGTCTTCAGATTGATACCGTCCATCGTGCAAATATTGTCTACTGCGATTACGTTATCCGTAAAACGCAGCATACCGCCCACTGTCGCGAAGACTTCTCGCGTCTTTTCGTTGAATTCGACACCCTGCCCCATAGCCAACTTTTTCTCGAACAATTTGGGAGGCCGGACTATCCGGCCGAAAACGTCAACACCGGTAGCGGGTGGGATAGGTGGCGCTATCTTCCCGATCAGTTCGCCGTTTTTCACCATTCGGCTGGAGGCACGCTCGCGGTAATCCATCCTGCCGGCTTCGTCAATGGCCCATCCTTCGGCGAAAAAGTCCCGCACCCACTCAATACCTCCGACCGAGGCCATCGTGTAAGGCTCACCCTTGACCAAAACCAAATCCTTTACTTCATCGTTTTTATTGCGGGCCTGGCGGAGAGTTTCGTCAAGTTCGTTTTTAGTGGGAATGGCCGCGATCCTCATCTCCTTCATTCGGGCAATGATTTCGTCCATCGTCTCCGAATCGATCTGCGAAACATCTTTGCAGGAGAAAAGCACCGACATTTTTGCTTTGTCGACCTTTAAATCAAATGTGGTTTTCGTAATCATAACCTCGTCCATTGCTGATTGGGGATTCCCGCAGTCCCCCCAAAAACGTCTATATCGCTTTGACGGCGCAGAATCTCCGAAGGATTTCGTCGGCAATTTTCCCCAGCGGCAGCGCCACTTCAGCCGCACCGTTTTCGACGGACTCTCGAGGCATACCGTAGACAACCGAAGTTGCCTCGTCCTGTGCTATAGTTCTCGCGCCGGCTTTGCGCATCTCCAAGAGGCCCGCCGCTCCGTCGGAACCCATGCCGGTCAGTACCACCCCGGCTGAATTTACCCCGGCGTATTTGGCGACGGACTTAAAAGTAACGTCCACGGAGGGACGCTGGTAATGGACACGTGGGCCGTCGATAACGCGCACCTCGTAAACATGTCCGTTGCGCCTCAAAACCATGTGCTTGTCGCCCGGCGCCAAAAGCGCCAGACCCGGCCGGAGAATTTCTCCACCCTTCGCTTCCCTGACCGTCATATCGCTTATGCCGTCAAGCCGCTGAGCGAACGACGTCGTAAAATTCGCGGGCATGTGTTGAACTATCAACGTGCCGGGCGTATTGGCCGGCAAGCCCACAAGGACCGTCTTGATGGCCTCGGTGCCGCCGGTAGAGGCGCCGATGGCAAGGACCTTGTTAGTGGTCTCCAGATCAGAAAGGTCTTCGCTGTTAAATTTCGGGCGCTTGATCCTGCGCGAAACACCGGCAGGCACTCTCGCTATCTTTGCAGTCGCTGCGGCGCGGATGCTCTGAATAATCTGCTGGGACAAAGAGCCGACGCCGTATGCCGTGTCGGGCTTGGCGATCACATCCACGGCCCCCAGTTCCAGCGCGCGCATAGCGGCTTCGCTGCCGGCGCGCGTAAGCGAACTGACGATAACGATGGGCATGGGCCTGTGCTTCATGATCCTGCTTAGAAACGACAGGCCGTCCATCCGCGGCATCTCGACATCAAGCGTCATTACGTCGGGCTTGAGTTGCAGTATTTTGTCGCGGGCCACGTAAGGGTCCGTCGCCGTAGCGCAAACCTCGATATCGGGCGCGCGCGAAATCTGCTCGGAAAGTATCTTCCGAACGATCGCGGAATCGTCTACTACAAGAACTCGAATCATTTTCGCCTCGTTAGAATCGTTATTCCCTGAACTCGTTTGTTGCAAAAATCCGTCACCTTTGACCCGATTGTCGGAAAGTATCAGGCCGTCTCGAAGAGAGCCTCGGTCTTTTGGAGTTCTTCGAGCGTAATCGCACACAAAGATTCCAGACCCTCCGACGAAATTCCCAGCCGGGCCGGGGCGCCTTCGCTGCACGCCATGTTCATCTGCTCGCTCCCCAGGCCAATGCCCAA
>JAUWEX010000299.1 GCA_030607235.1 Planctomycetota bacterium
CGCGCGTTAGCGCGTAGCAAGCGGGTATTGGAATAAATGGTTACTCCCCGCTTGGGAGCAAGCCCTGCCCGCCTGCGGAAAGAAATCACATCGCAAATCCGCGCACAAGATTTGTCAGTAAACGCCAGCGACGCGCCCCGCGCGTTAGCGCGTAGCAAGCGGGTATTGGAATAAATGGTTACTCCCCGCTTGGCCACGGGCCTTGCCTGCCTGCGGAAAGAAATCACATCGCAAATCCGCGCACAAGATTTGTCAGTAAACGCCAGCGACGCGCTTCTGTCGCCTACTGGCGACAGACAGCGAGCGGTGGACAACGTCCGCAGGAAAACGATTCCCCACCTACTCCGAAACTCGCTCCCTGTTTTTCACCTTACGGCGAAAAAACGCAGTCGCTTTACTTTTTGTCAGCAAGTGGCAGCGCCCGGCTTCTTTTTGCCGTCAGGCGAAAAGCAGGGCAGCGGGTATTGGAATAAATGGTTACTCCCCGCTTGGGAGCAGGCCCTGCCTGCTATTCGAGGCCGCCGACGATTACGCCCTCGGGGTACTCTACCTTGTACGAAAACGTGATTACGTTTTTCTTCTCCGGGTCCGCCGCGAGTGTCAGCCGCCACTCCAGTATGCCCTTTTGTTTGAAGGCCAGCACCGCCTCGTCCTTGTCGTCCTTCGCCTTGACGACGTGTTGCGGATCGGGGCTTGCGCTTATCAGTTCGATCTTGATCTTGTCGCTGCCGGAGACCGGAATCGTGTCCTTGACGATCACATCGGCGGGCGACTTTTTGAAGGATTGCAGCGTAATCTTGTATTCGTAGGTGATGCGCGTGCCGTTCTTCTTCAGGAAGCCGCCGTACTCCTCCTCGTAGCGGCGGACGCGCTCGCGTTCGACCTTTATCTGCTGGTCGACGCCGAAATTGATCTTGAACTTCTCGGTGGGCGAGACCGCGGGCATGTTGCTCGCGCCCATGTAGTCCGGGCCGAGGTAGATGTTGACGCGCCCGGGCAGGAACGAGAGTTTCGACGTATTGGTAATCTCGGCCTGCAGGTAGACCTTGTCGGTGATGCGCGGCACGGTAACGTAGGTCTTTTTGGGCTTGAATTCGGTGGCGGCGATGAGCGTGCGGTGCGGCTCGCGGCGGCTGGGCACGGTCTCGCGCCGCGGCAGGGCGTAGGTTACCGCCAGGCCGCCGCGGTCGACGACCGTCGACCGGGTGTATCGCTTAAACTGCTTTTCGTCGCGTCCTCCTTCCTCTAAAGGAGCAGGCCGCTCGCTATCCCGGTCATATTTATAATAATCGCTACCGACTTTGTCTTTATGCGGCGTGATAACCCGCAGGACGCGCGGCGCGGGCTGCGGCGGCGCGGTCGCCAGCGCGGGCTGGGCCGTGGTCAGCATGATCTCGACGTCGTTCCAGTCCTCGCCGGTCTCCTGGTAGATGACGCCGTAGTACTGCAATTCGGCGCCGTCGGCCTCGGAAGTGGCGCGCAGGTCGTACTCGGCCCGCCACCACGCGCGGCTGACCATGTAACTGAGTTCGATCTCGCCGGAGGCTCCGTCCGAAACGACCGTAACGATTGCGTCGGTGCGGGTGCGGCTGAGTTTGCTGCGCAGGGCGTTTATCTCGCGCAATGCCACGTTGAGTTTCTCGCGCAGCGACTTGAGTTGCGCGTCGAGGTCGCGTTTTTTGGCCGCGATTTCGATGTAGCCCCTGTCGAGGAAGTCCATCACCTTTTCCAGCGACTCCACGTCGATCTTGCCGCCCGGTGCGGTCTGTGCTTCACCGGAGGCCTTGAGGCGGACCGAGTCGAGGAACGAGACGCGCTTGTTCAGCACCGCCAGCGTGTCGGTTGCGATGCGGATCTCGGCGGTGAGGTCGTCGATTTTCTTCTGCGCGGCCTTGACCTCGGGCGAGTCGGGCCGGGCGATGGGCGTGGTCCTGGTTTTGATGTTGGTTACCTTGATCTTGTCGGTGCCGCGGGCGCGCAGCGAATCGCGGTGCATCGTCGCGGGCAGGTTATGGAAGACGATCTCCGAGACGCCGGGTTTTGCGGCGATGACGGCGGAGCGCACGACCAGCGCGCGGTCGGGATAGAGCGTAACCGACTTGATGTTCGGCGCGGCGGGTGCAATCGCCTTAATTTCCAGTTTTTCGGGGGCCTGGGCGAAGGTCGCCGGTGTCGCGGCCAACGCGAGCAGCAATCCGGCGAGCGCCAGGGCGCTGATGATCCTTTTCATATCGACTCCTTTTGAAAAATATCCGCGAAAAAACAAAACGATAAATGTTAGACGCATTCGCGCGCGAAAAGTTCGCGAAAAAATCCGTTGCCTTCATATATTTATTGTGTTTTCGTTGCGCCCGAGAAGGGACACATCTGCTGTGTTGAAAACACTGCGATGAGTGCGGCGGCACGGCGGCGCGTAAAATTGACACGCCAAAGGATGGCGATGTTGTGAATGAGTGCTCGAAGATATAACTCACTGTACTGTGTCTGCCGACTCCGCGCCCGCAG
>JAUWEX010000003.1 GCA_030607235.1 Planctomycetota bacterium
CCGCGGCAAGTTCGTCAAGGTTGATGTTCTGGAGGATATATTTGACCGCCTCGGCGCCCATCATGGCCTTGAAGTTCCTGCCGTATTTCTGGCGGCACTCGCGATATTCGTCTTCGCTGAGAAGTTGTTTCTGTTTCAGGGGCGTATCGCCGACGTCGACTACGATGTAATTCTGGAAATAAATGACCCTTTCGAGGTCGCCGACCTTGACGTCAAGCAGGTTGCCCAAACGCGACGGCATGGCCTTGAAGAACCATATATGCCCGACCGGCGCGGCCAGTTCGATGTGCCCCATGCGATGACGGCGCACTTTGGAGTGCGTAACCGTAACGCCGCAACGCTCGCACACCGTGCCTTTGTACTTGATGCCTTTGTACCTTCCGCAGAAGCACTCCCAGTCGCGTTCGGGACCGAAAATGCGCTCGCAGAAGAGGCCCTCTTTCTCGGCGCGATATGTACGATAGTTAATCGTTTCGGGCTTGCGTACTTCGCCCGACGACCACCGCCGCACATCCGCCGGCGAGGCGAGCCTGATGCTCACCGAACCGTAATCGTTTATTTTATTGTAAATAGATCTGGCAGACATCTACGTCCCCCGCAATAAGGTCCTTAAAGACGCTTTTTGTTCAGCTCCATGTTGAGCCCGAGACCCCTGATCTCATTGGTAAGCACGTCGAAACTCATAGGTGTGCCCGGTTCAAGGGTGCTTTCGCCTTTGACCATTGATTCATATATTTTCGTGCGACCGTCAACGTCGTCGCTCTTAACCGTCAGCAGTTCCTGCAGGATATTGGCCGCACCGTAGGCCTCCAGCGCCCAGACTTCCATCTCGCCGAAACGCTGTCCGCCGAAGCGCGCCTTGCCGCCCAGAGGCTGCTGGGTGATGAGCGAATACGGTCCCGTAGCGCGTGCGTGTACTTTGTCCTCGACCAGATGGTGCAGTTTGAGCATGTAAAGATAGCCCACCGTTACCTTCTGGTCCAGCGGCTCGCCGGTACGACCGTCGTACAGGGTCGATTTGCCGTCCGGTGCGAAGCCCGCCGCAATCAGGTTTTCTTCGATCTCTTTTTCGTTGGCCCCGTCGAACGGCGGGGTAACGGCGTGGAAACCGAGAACCTTGGCCGCCAGGCCGAGGTGCGTCTCGAGTATCTGGCCGATGTTCATACGCGAAGGCACGCCCAGCGGGTTGAGAACGATGTCAACCGGAGTTCCGTCTTCGAGAAACGGCATGTCTTCACGCGGCACAATCTTGGAGACAACGCCCTTGTTGCCGTGACGTCCGGCCATCTTGTCGCCGACCGACAGCGTTCGCTTGGTGGCCACGTATACCTTGACCATCTCAAGCACTCCCGGAGGCAGTTCGTCGCCGCGCATAATCTCGTTGGCCTTGCGCTCGCGCTCGTTTTCGACTATGTTCATTCGACGCGCGTAGTCGTAATACAGGTTCTGGCATTTCTCGTTCTGAACCTTACCCTTGATAGCAAGGTTGGTCGGTTCGAGACGATTGAAGAATACGCGCACCTCTTCCTCGTTCATTTCGCCGTAGAAACGAATCTTGGCGCCGGTGTCTTTTTCGAGAATCGTCCCGCCCAGAATTTCTTTCATCTCGTTGTAGAGACTCTTGAGCATCTCGACGAGTCTAGCGTTGTACTCTTTCTTTATAGCGCGTATGGTGCGCTGCATCTTGCGCCGGCCTTCGGTCGAAAGATGCGCCTTGCGCGAGAAGTGCTCGGTGCGAATGACGATGCCGGAAGCACCGGAAGGCACTTCCAACGAGTCGTTCTTTACGTCTTCGCCGCCCTTTCCGAAAATAGCGATGAGCAGTTTTTCTTCGGGGCTGAGTTCGTTTTTGCTCTTTGGCGCGACCTTGCCGACGAGAACGTCGCCGGGTTTGACTTTCGTGCCGATGCGCACGACACCCTTTTCGTCGAGATTGCGCAGGGCCTTCTCGGATACGTTGGGAATGTCGCGGGTGAATTCTTCGCAACCCAACTTCGTCTCGCGGATCTCGATCTCGAATTCGTCGATGTGCACGGATGTGTAAACGTCGTTCTGCACGATCTTGTCGCTGATGAGAATTGCGTCCTCGAAGTTGTATCCGTCCCAGGGCATAAACGCCACGAGTATGTTGCGTCCCAGCGAGAGAATTCCGTCCTTGGTCGAAGCGCCGTCGGCTATGACCTGTCCCTTTTTGACCTTGTCGCCCTTCCTTACGCAGGGTTTCTGGTTGAGACAGGTGCGTTCGTTAAGCCCAACGTATTTTTTCAGGTTATAATGCTTTCCGTTCAATACGATTTCTTCGGCGGTGGCGCTTTCAATCACGCCGTCTTCCGGCGCAATGAGGACCATGCCGGAGTTTCCCGCAACCGGGCCTTCCATGCCTGTCTGCACAAAAGGCTGCTCGGCAACCAGCAGCGGAACGGCCTGGCGCTGCATGTTCGAACCCATCAACGCGCGGTTGGCGTCGTCGTGTTCGAGAAACGGAATAAGCGCCGCCGACACGCCCAGCATCTGCATGGGCGCAACGTCCATGTATTTGACTTTCTTGGGATCGACCGAAAAGAAGTCGCCGTTAAGCCTTGCCAGTACTTCGCTTTTCGAGCCTTCTTTCTCCAGCAGACTCAGTTCCGCCGGAGCCATCAATATATCCTGCTCCTGATCGGCGCGAAGGCATTTTACCGCGTCGGTGGACTTGCCGCTTTTCACTTTGCGGTACGGCGTCGTCAAAAAGCCGTATTCGTCGATTTCCGCAAAAACGCTCAACGACGCAATCAGTCCGATGTTGGTGCCTTCGGGCGTCTCGATCGGACAGATTCTGCCGTAGTGCGATATGTGAACGTCGCGGACTTCGAATCCTGCGCGTTTCCTGTTCAGGCCGCCCGGGCCCAGCGCGCTGAGACGCCGCTCGTGAGTGAGTTGCGCCAGCGGGTTGTGCTGGTCGACCACCTGCGAAAGCTCGCCCCGCCCGAAGAAGTATTCTATGGTGGCCGAAATCGTCTTGGAGTCGATTATCGAGCGAGGAGTAATGGATTCCGGGTCCTTCAGGCTCATGCGTTCCTGCACGGTGCGACGAAGTTTGAGGAATCCCTTGCGGAATTCGTCTCCGACCAGTTCGTCGATCGTGCGAACGCGCCTGTTGCCCAGGTGGTCGATATCGTCGATCTCGCCGCGACCCGCGCGCAGGCCGAGGATATAGCGGATCGAGTTGATAAGGTCTTCGGCGGTCAGCGTCATCGTCTGGCACGAGTCGCCGAGATTGAATTTCCTGTTGATGCGGAAACGTCCGACTTTGCCCAGACGATAGCGCGCCGTATCCGAGAATTTCTCGTGAAACAGTTTGCGCGCCTTTTCGATCTGCGGCGGATTGCCCGGTCGGACCCTGCCGTATATCCTGAGCAGCGCCTTCTCGTGGTTTTCGGTCGGATCGTCGGCAAGCGCATTCATAATGAGCGGGTCGGGCGTTCCGGGAACGATCACGACCTTGCCGACCTTGGCTTCCATCACGGTCTGCGCAATGGAAGCGTCAATCATCTTGCCCGCCTGCAAAACGATCTCGCCGGTTTTTTCGTCGACTATGTCTTCGGCGGCATATTTGTCTTTGATGCGTTCGAGCGCCGGAGCCGAGCGTGTGCTGACGGTTTCGGTCTCGTGGAAGACCCGGATGATGTCGGAGTCGCTGCTGTATTCCTCGGACATTGCGCGCAACAACTGCACTGCGGGCATCTTGCCGCTCTGGTCGATGCGAACGACCAGAGAATCGCGCCGGGTTACGTTCATCTCGATCCACGATCCGCGCTCGGGTATGATGCGGCAGGCGTGGAGTCGCTTCTCGCCGGGGAATATCTCTTCGGAAAAGTCGATACCCGGCGAGCGATGAAGTTGCGCCACGATTACGCGTTCGGCTCCGTTGATGATGAATTCGCCGCCGCCTATCATAATGGGAATCTCACCGAGGTATACGTCTTCCTCGATGATGCTGCCCTTGTTCAGGCGTACGCGAATCTTAAACGGTGCGCCGTACGTGAGCCTGAGCATTTTGCATTCCTCAGGCGTATACCGCGGCTGGCCGAGTTCGTACTTGACGAACTCCAGGTACATCTTCTTATCGTAACTTTCGATAGGAAAGACTTCCTGGAGAATCGCTTCCAGACCGATGCCTTCGCGCTTTTGCGGCGGCAGGTCGTTCTGGAGAAACCGCCCGTAAGACGTAACCTGCAATTGTTGCAGGTCAGGTACACGCAGAGCGGAACCTACTTTTGAGAAGTCCTTGATTGTCATCAAGAATTCCCCCTCAACAGCGAGTCAGATGAAACAATGGACAAGCCCCTCGAACGCGGACACCGCCTGCGATCAGGGCACAACCAAACCTCCCGGGACGCCCGGTTATCGGGGTATCCCGCCGAGGAAGAGACAACTCCCGCATTGGCGTGAGAAACGGTTATCATTATTCGATCGCCGTTTCGGCACCGGCAGCGTCAAATTTCTCTTTGAGTTGTTGTGCTTCTTCTTTCGAGATATCCGTCTTGACAGGCTGGGGCGCTTTGTCGACAAGGTCTTTGGCTTCTTTCAGGCCCAGCGAAGTAACCTCGCGCACGACCTTGATAACCTGGATCTTCTTATCGCCGGCCGCTTTTAGGACAAGGCTCACGGAAACGGGACCTTCGTCTTCTTCGGCTGCCCCGGCGCCTGCGCCGGGCATCATCGCACCCATGACCGGAGCGGCCGCTTCAACGCCGAACTCGGTCTCAAATGCGTCCTTGAACTCTTTGAGTTCAAGCAATGTCATGCCTTCGAACTTGGTAATCAGTTCTGCTACTTTTTCAGAGTATTGCCCGTCCACGGGGTCCTCCTTTGTGGAAAAAAAACAATATACGCGTTTGCTTCTGACTTCTATGTCCTTGACAGGTCCTGCGGCCTGTGTTGTTTTCAGAGCGCCTTACCGTGTCCCTCGTGTTTGTCGCTATGCTTGTGCTTTTTCTTTTTTGTCTATCAGAGCCTGGACCAACCGGGCGGTCGTTACCTGGAGGGCCTGGCTGAGGCTGAGCACCGCAACCGCCGGGGCGATCACCGCACTCAATACCTGCGAAAGCATCTGGGGTTTCGGCGGAATCGAAGCGATCTCGTTAACCTGGCCGGCGTTGATCGCCTTTTTATCGAAGACGCCGCCTTTGATTTCAAGCGCTTTGGATCCGTCTCGCTTTATCCATTCGGTTACGACCTTGGAAGCGATGATGGCGTCTTCGCCGCCGTAGGCTATGGCCGTAGGCCCCATAAAGAATTTCTCATCGTCGGGGAGGTCGAGTTCGCGGAACGCCACGCGCACCAGCGAGTCTTTTACGACGGTTAAGGAGACGTTCTTGGAGCGCAGGGTGTTGCGCAAATCGTCGGTCTGCGCGACCGTGAGGCCTTTGAACTCGAGGACGACACAACTCTCTATGCTCTCGAAGCGCTCTTTTAGTTCGTCTACTATCTTTTTCTTGAGTAACCTGGACATTTCTTTGCCGTATCTCAAAAGTGTTTCAATCCGCTCCCGACCACAAGGGTCGGGAGAACTGCGGGGTCCCCGCGTTCCCGATGCAATCGGTACCGAGTTTATATTTGCAGGCTTATTCCCGGGCTCATGGTCGCCGAGATGGCGATGCCTCTGATGAACAGCCCCTTGACGGCCGCAGGCCTTTTCTTGGTTATGTGGTCGATGAAGGCCTGGATGTTTTCCTGTAAATGCTCTTTGGGGAAAGAGCGTTTGCCGACGGGGGCCTGGATATTGCCGCTGGAGTCGTTGCGGTATTCAATCTTACCGGCCTTGAATTCCTTGACGGTCTCGGCCACGTCTTTGGTTACCGTTCCGGCCTTGGGCGAGGGCATCTTGCCCTGCGGACCAAGCAGGCGCGCGATCTTGCCGACCTTTTTCATCTGGTCGGGAGTCGCGATCGCAACGTCGAAATCCATCCATCCGCCGGATATCTTTTCGATGAGGTCGTCGCTGCCGACGGCCATGGCTCCGGCCTGGGCCGCTTCTTCGGCGGCCGGGCCTTCGGCGAAGACGACAACGCGTTTTTCCTTGCCTACACCGCGCGGCAAACTGTACGAGCCGCGGACGATTTGGTCGGCCTGTTTAGGGTCTATCCCCAGGTTGAGCGCAATCTCGACTGTCTCGTCGAACTTGGGCTTCTCGAACCCAAGGAGCACATCGAGGGCCTCGGAGAGTTCGTACTTTTTCGCCGAGTCAATCGACTCTTTGGATTTTCTATGTTTTTTGCCGTTCTTGCTCATTATCGTAGAATCCTGAACTGTTATCTGTGCGGGGAGCGAGCAGCCTCTATCCCTCGACCACGATCCCCATAGAACGGGCCGTGCCGGCAATAACCTTGACGGCGGCGTCCAGAGTGGACGCGTTGAGGTCTTTCATTTTTTTGTTGGCGATCTCTTTAACCTGCGCCACGGACACCTTGCCAACCATGTCTTTGTTGGGTACGCCGGATCCTTTGGCAATCCCCGCGGCGTGCTTGAGCAGAACCGCCGCCGGAGGAGACTTCAAAACGTATGTGAAAGATTTGTCGGCGTAAACCGTCATCAACACCGGAATAATCATGCCCGGCTGGTCTTTTGTGTCGTCGTTGAACTTTTTTACGAACTCGCCAATCTTCACTCCATGCTGGCCGAGAGCAGGGCCTATGGGCGGCGCTGGCGTCGCCTGACCGCCGGGACACTGGAGTTTTATTCGCGTGATAACCTCTTTTTTTGATTTCGCCATGCTGTTGCTTCCGCCTTGCAGCGGTTACCTCTATTCGAAGTTATACTTTCTCGATCTGCCAATATTCCAGATCAACCGGCGTCGGACGGCCGAAGATGGTTACGATCACCTTGACCACACCTTTGTCCGGGGTGATGTCTTCTACGACACCGTCGAAATTCTCGAACGGTCCCTCCATTATTTTAATGGGGTCGCCCTTTTCAAAACCTATCTTGATTGTGGGCGTTTCTTCCGAAGCCTCGGTCTGTGCCACAATCCGTTCGACTTCTTCGGGATTCATGGGTGCGGGTTTGTCGTGCGGCCCCACGAAATCGCCGATTCCCGGAGTTTCCTTGACGAGAAACCACGATTCCTCGGTAATTTCCATGTTGACCATTATATATCCGGGGAACAGTTTTTTGCGGGCAATCCGCTTTTTGCCGCTCTTGATTTCGCTGACGCGCTCGGTTGGAACGAGAACTTTCACGACGAGTTCTTCCATGCCGAAGGTCTTGACGCGCTTCTCGAGCCCTTCGCGTATCTGCTCTTCCTGTCCGCTGTGGACCCGAATTATGTACCAGTCGGTCGCCACGGTTCGTCTCTCAAGTGTTTGGGAGAAAGATTTTGAATAAGCCGTCTTTTATCAGCGTTGCGTTGACCAGGTCCAAGACAAACAGGATCAACATCATCAATATCACCACTACCACTACGACCTTTGTCGAAGCAACGACTTCGGGCTTCGTCGGCCAGTCCACCCTCTTGAGTTCGCTTTCGGATTCTATCAGGAAGTCGGCGAAGCGCGGCTTGTTCAACAGTTTATAAGTCCCGGCCGCACACGCCAAAAACACAATCGCCACGACCAGCGAACCCCAACTCAGAGGCACGTCGATACCCGGCACAGTAAAAACTGAACTGTACCACCAGGTATTCACCTGAACGTCGGCGTTGAGCACCAGTTTGTAACCGTCGTCAAACCTCTTTTCTATCTCTTCGACCGTAAGGTTTTTCGCCTCGCCCCGGCCGCCCCATTCCGCCATTTCCATGACGGCGATCTTTTCCGAAGGCGGATTGTCCTTGAGTATCGCAATGCGCTTCGCGGTTATTACTTTCGGATTCGTTACGTTACCGGCGAGCAACACCCTCTTGCCTGTTACGATTTTATCCTTGACATCGATCAGGGACTTGCTTTCGACCTTACCGTCGATTTCTATCGTAAGTGCCAGAACGTTTTCGGGCAGATTGGCAATATCTTCGATTTTAAGTTCCTTCGACATCTTGCCTTTTTTGTCGACGGAAACTTTCAGTGCTGTTTCGTCCTTTCCCAACAACACCCGTTCGCTGTTGAAACTGGCGTAGATGGCGCTGAGCATCCACAAAACCATCGCCATAACAACCGCCGCCAGCACAAAACGCGCCCAAGCACCCTGACCCTGCTTATAAATGTTTATTATGCGTCGATTGTCAGCCATTCGACTCATTCTTTCTTTACATTGCAGGTCAGGAGGGACTCGAACCCCCAACCGGCTGATTTGGAATCAGCTGCTCTCCCATTGAGCTACTGACCTGTGTAAAATCCTGAAATCGACCGCCATGCGACGGCCAATCAAAAGGCCGTTCCGCCCCGCCGAAGCGAGGCGGCGAGCCTGAACTTACTTTTTGCGCTCTTTGTGCAGCGTATGCTTTTGCTCGAACTTGCAGTACTTCTTGACCTCTATCTTGTAGAGGTTGCCTTTGATCTTCTTCGAAGTCCTGTAGTTACGCTGTTTGCAACTGGTACACTCAAGCGTTACGTAGTCTCTTGCTTTGTCTTTTGCCATAATCAGCCTATCTAATCAGCATCAGAGATTGAGTCGCGCTCAATTACTTGATGATCTTGGTTACGACACCGGCGCCGACCGTCTTGCCGCCTTCGCGGATAGCGAAGCGCAGGCCTTCTTCCATGGCGATCGGGTAGATGAGTTTTATGCCGATCGTTACGTTGTCGCCGGGCATAACCATCTCCGTGCCTTCGGGCAGAGAAACCGAACCGGTTACGTCCGTCGTGCGGAAGTAGAACTGCGGCTTGTAGCCGACGAAGAACGGAGAGTGGCGTCCGCCCTCTTCTTTCTTCAGGATGTACACCTGGCCTTCGAACTCGGTGTGCGGGGTGATCGATCCCGGAATCGCCAGGACCTGTCCGCGCTCAACCTCGTCCTTCTTGATACCGCGCAAAAGGATACCGGCGTTGTCGCCGGCCTGGGCATGGTCGAGGGTCTTGTTGAACATCTCGACGCCCGTTACGACCGTCTTACGGACTTCTTCGGTAAGACCGACGATCTCTATCTCGTTGCCGACCTTGATCGTCCCGCGATCCACGCGACCGGTAACGACCGTTCCGCGGCCCTCGATGCTGAACACATCTTCGATGGGCATCAGGAACGGCTTGGCCGAGTCGCGCTCCGGCTCGGGGATATAAGAGTCCAGCGCATCGACGAGTTCCATAATACAGGCGACTTGCGGGTCGTCGAATTTGCCCGCATCGGCCGCTTCACTGGCCTTAAGCGCGCTGCCCTTGATGATGGGAATATCGTCGCCGGGGAATTCGTAGCTGGAAAGCAGCTCGCGCAGTTCCATCTCGACCAGTTCGATCAGTTCGGGATCGTCGACCATGTCGCATTTGTTCAGGAACACCACCATCGCCGGTACGCCCACCTGCCTCGCCAGGAGGATATGCTCCCTGGTCTGGGGCATAGCGCCGTCGTCGGCGCCGACCACCAGGATAGCGCCGTCCATCTGCGCCGCGCCGGTGATCATGTTCTTGATGTAGTCGGCGTGCCCGGGGCAGTCGACGTGCGCGTAGTGGCGATTCAGCGATTCGTATTCGACGTGGCATGTCTGGATGGTTATGCCGCGCGCCTTCTCTTCGGGCGCCTTGTCGATATCGTCAAACGTGCGCACCTTGGCGAGGTTCTTCGAAGCGAGAACCTTGGTCATCGCTGCCGTCAAAGTGGTTTTTCCGTGGTCGATATGCCCAATCGTACCGACGTTCAGATGCGGTTTTGTCCGCTTGAATATCTCTTTGGCCATTGGCGTTCTCCTCGAGAAATAACTTGCCTACCCCTTTCGGGCTACCTTCTCTCACTCGCAGCGGGCGGCCCGGCCCTCTGCAGAGACGATTGATTTCAATATGAGCTGCTGATGGGATTCGAACCCATGACCTCATCCTTACCAAGGATGCGCTCTGCCGGCTGAGCTACAGCAGCGAATTTTTCGCAGCGCGCGAGGCGCCGGTTTTCCCTAAATAAGCGGGCGATGGGAATCGAACCCACACAGCCAGCTTGGAAGGCTGGAGCTCTGCCCTTGAGCTACGCCCGCATTGTTGTTGTTTGTGGTTACAACGGTGACTTCACAAGATATGCTCTCGAACTGGATCCCTAATCACAGCCGCGTACCGCCGAAATTACGACATAACCACCACACAGTCCGCCTGAGGCGGAGCAAAGGGGCTGATTATATATACCTAACGGGAAGTGTCAACAAGAATCTCGAAAAAAATCAATTTTTTCCCTGCCCCGCCTCGCGGACAAAGATGATCGCGCCCGCTCGACAAAATAATCCGCTTGTCCATTCGCCGGAGATTGCTTGACAAAGAACCGCTCCAGCGGATAATACCTATATGTTATTATTTTACGGCCGTGGGGAGACAATATCATGTTAGCCGACGATTTGCATATAGACCGCAAGCGCATCGCCGCCGTATGTTCGAAATACCGCGTGGCAAAACTGGAAGTTTTCGGCAGTTTCGCGCGAGGCGATGCCCGGCCTGCCAGCGATCTCGATATCCTCGTAACGTTCGAGGCAGGCGTAAGCGATGGGCTGGATATTGTTGCCTTGCAACAGGAACTCGAGGTGATTCTCGGCCGCCCGGTTGACCTGCTCACCCGCTCGTCGGTCGAGCGCTCTCCCAACAAATACTTCCGCCGTTTCGCCACCAAGAACACGGAGCCTATCTATGAGTGCACGTGATCCGCGCGAGCGCGACCTTGTCAAATGCGAGGATATGCGCATCCACGCCGAACGCGCATGCAGGTTCGTCGGCGGGCATTCGCTCGATTCGTTCGCAAAAGACGAACTGACACAGACGGCGGCGATTCGATGCATCGAAGTAATAGGCGAGGCGGCGCGGCTTGTCTCCGAGGAAACCCGCAAACGCGCGCCACAAATACCCTGGCCCCTTATTATCGGAATGCGCCATGTTCTTGCGCACGATTACGGCACCGTGGACCTCGACAGAGTCTACGATGTGGTTACACACCAACTGCCCAACCTTCTCACCCACCTGCAACCGCTAATCAAGGCACTGGAAAAAGATACCAACTGGCAGGAATAAACAAGCGCTATATACATGCACACAAATTAGTCAAAAACAATTTGCTTATCTGCGTATTGGTCCGCAATTTTTACGACTTTATCAACTGTCCACTCTTGATCCTCAACTTCAATGTGTACTTTCAATTCCTTCATAATAGGTTCAGGTAAATTATCAGCAAATATTTTGATCGGAAGAACGATATCACTGGACATATTACTTCCAAAATAAAGGCGATTGTACGTCCATTCCTTGCTTTTGGGCTGCACTTTATCAACGCCCCCCGATATAACCCAAATGTCACCGGTAAAACTTGCACATAAGTCTGAGGAAGGTCCAATACCTTTCATTGATACCATGGAAAAACGATTTTTCTCTACCGTTGGTTGTTCAGGCATATCAGATTTTTCACAAAATTGCCATTTTTTGTCAGCGTCAGGAATCTCTATTTCAAACCGAACGTCCCTAGCCAAGACTCCTCCAGAATTGACGATTACAAATGAGATTGGTTGCAACAAAGAATAGGTATAGAGGAATTTGGCGAATTCTCTGTAGTAATCCTCGTTATTAATTTTGTCGCTGAAAGCAATGAAGCCACTACCCTTCGAATTTCGGGAATAATAATCAGGGATTTCTCCCTTTTCTGGCAAATGAATATTACAGGTCTCAAGAGAAAGTGAGTCTCCAAGAAGAGACCTTTTTGCTTGATCTCCGAATTGTATATCAAGCAAAGGATTTTCTTGCTTCTGCTTCAATCCCATTTGATAAGTATCGTCAGGGTTAGCAATTTTAGTCGAACTACCAAGGCGCATATAAACTGCATCCCTAATGAGTTTCCCGAAATCCTTTTTCAAGAATATTGGTCTCTTTTGAGAAAGAATATGCAAAATCCCAATTTGTTTTCCTTCAAATTCACGAGCAGAATATGAAAACTCCACGGGTCTATTGGTCTTTAGGTTAACAAACTGCTGCAATATTGCGTCGTCAATGTGATGAACCACCCCTACAATTTTGCTACGACCTCCCTTCACTTCTTCAACACCAATTAATATATAAGCATCCGTTTTTCGCCAAGCGTTAGCAAAAGCCAATATGTCTTTAAGCAATTCGCTTTTCTCGGAATCTGAAGCCTTTTCAAAAAGATATTGATCACGTTTGAAATCCAGCGACGAACTTTCTCCATCATATAAAAGGCTCTCAATTTCTTCGTTGGTAATTGACATGGACATCCTCTGTAAGTTTTCCTTAATAGCCATAAGAGATTGTACATTTTAAGACAATCCCTCATTTTACACAAGCAACTGCTCCGTGATCTTTGTGCCCTCTGTGGTAAAAAACAAATTCGAAACCCTCTGCGTCCGCCTCAGGCGGACTGCGGTGAAAAATCGGTGGCAACGGCCCACTGCTCGTGCATTATTGTTCAAGGTTGTTGCGGATGAACTCCGCCACCGCCGCTTTGTCGGCCTTGCCGCTCGCCACGGCAATGACGATGTTGGCAAGCGCTTTCTCATCGGCGTCCAACTCAACGCCGTTAACAGCAAGGAAAGTAATGGCCGCTGCTGTGCCCGTGCGTTTGTTGCCGTCGACGAAGGGATGGTTCTTGACGATATGGAAAAGGTACGCGGCGGCCATCTCGATGATGTCGTCGTGCAAGAATTTCCCGGCAAATCCGGCTTGTGGCACGGCAATAGCGGAGAGAAGCAATTTCAGATCGCGTATGCCGGGATCGCCGCCATAGCGTTCTATCTGGTAGTGATGAAGGCGAAGAATTTCTTCGAGCGTGAGAAATTCAGGCATGGCTCACTCGGCAAGTTTTTTGAAAGTGCGTGCATAACGGCGATTGACAGACGCCATCGCCTTGTTGAATTTCGCCCTGCGCCTGGCGTCCTGCACCGGCGTTATCACGAGCACCGTGCCATCGGTGGCAATCTCCAGCGGCGTATCGGGCTTGATGTTCAAAAGTTCGAGGATCGGCTTGTCCAATACGAGCGCCATGCTGTTGCCGTGCTTTGTAAGTTTCTTGATCATGCGGTCTATCTCCGGAACGATGTCATGTCAATACATTGTATCACCGGGATAGGATTGTGTCAAGGGCGAAAAAGTCTGGCGCGGCCCCTGTGGTTTTGCTTTTCTTCACGACTGTGTGCATAATCGGCACCTATTATATGGAGGGCGGGCAGTGCCCGCTGCCAAGTCTTTTCACCACAGAAGACACAGAGGACACAGAGATTTTTCTTAACCGCAGGGGCGCGGAGAATTTTAATTCAGAACAGTTCTCAAAACCGTTACAGAACTGTTCTAAATTATTCCCCGCGCACAAGATTTGTCAGTAAGTGGAAGCGAAGCGCTTCTGTCGCCGAAGCACGGCGACAGACAGCGAGCGATTATGGGACTATATGCTTTGTCCCCTATTGCCTGCGGAGGCTCTCCGCCCCTATTTGCAGCGGGGCGTCCCCGCTTGGGAGCAGGCCCTGCCTGCAAGGAGGAAATACGATGGGATGTCATCTGCTGTGTTGAAAACACTGCGATGAGTGCGGCGGCACGGCGGCGCGTAAAATTGACACGCCAAAGGATGGCGATGTTGTGAATGAGTGCTCGAAGATATAACTCACTGTACTGTGTCTGCCGACTCCGCGCCCGCAG
>JAUWEX010000394.1 GCA_030607235.1 Planctomycetota bacterium
AAAAAAATAATTGTTTAATCAGGGCGTCAAAGATTACCCGGTCGTTTTTGTGGTTGTGCCTGAACGCGTATTCGTTCAGATATGGTTGTACGTATTTTTATGGCATCTGATGGCAAGATAAAAGTCGACATAAGCATGACCGACTATTTCCGCGTAACAGGTAACAAGATCAGCCTCTTGGCCGGATACATCAACAACGGCAGGATCTACGACAGCACCTCCAGCTCGCCGATTTACGGCGTAACCGCGCGTAGCGAGCGGGTATTGCCCGCCAGCCTGCGCGAAATCGCATCGCGAATCCGCGCACAAGATTTGTCAGTAAACGCCAGCGAAGCGCCCCGCGCGTTAGCGCGTAGCGAGCGGGTCTTGGAGTGTGTGCTTCCTCCGCGCTTGGATGCAGGCCCTGCCTGCGGCGTTGACCGGGACGGGCTTTCGGTGTATCATGCTGCGGAACCACTCTCAACGAACAAAGGGGGAAACCATGCGCCAAACCGTCATCGTCCTGTCCGCCGCGATTTTGCTGGCCGCTGTCGCGGGCTGCGGAATCTTCCGAACGACCACGCACTATCCCAAACAGTATTTCTGCCCGGTTACGGGCAATCCGAGCGGCGCGGAGTTTTCGACTGCACATGAAGGTCGCACGATTTATTTCGCGGACGCGCAATGCGCCGAAATTTTCCAGCAGGCCCCCGAAAAGTACGTCCGCGTGCTCGACCTGATCGCCGAAGGCGCAAATCAACGCTGTCCCGTCAGCGACGGCGGAATCGACCCTGACGTCTTCTGTGAGTACCGCGGGCGCACGGTGTATTTCGCCGGAGAGGAGCAGCGCAGGGAGTTCAAACGCGGCTTCGAAAAATTCACTCCGCGCCTCCAGGCCCTGGACGCCGAGCGCGGCAAGGTCGAAGGATGGGCGGATTGAGCAATATGGAGCAACTTCGCGGGGAAATGGTCGCGCGGGACCTCGCAGGGCGCGACATCTACGACCAGCAAGTCCTGGCGGCGTTTCAGCGGGTCGAGCGGCACCGTTTCGTCCCGGAGGAATTCCTCAACCACGCCTACGACGACCGGCCGCTGCCCATCGGCGGCGGGCAGACCATCTCGCAGCCCTACATCGTGGCGCTGATGACGCAATGCCTGAGATTGAACGGCGAAGAAAGGATTTTGGAAGTCGGCACAGGTTCGGGCTATCAGACGGCGATTCTTGCCGAACTCGCGTGGGAGGTCTACACGATCGAGCGCATCGCGTCGCTCTCGGAGCGGGCGCAAAAGACGCTGGCCGAACTCGGCTATGCGAACTTCCACGTCTTCGTCGGCGATGGCTCGCAAGGCCTGCCGCAGCACGCGCCCTTCGACCGCATCATCGTAACCGCCGCCGCGCCGCAGCCGCCCGCGCCGCTAATCGAGCAACTCACCGTCGGCGGGATCATGGTCGTACCGACCGGCTCGCGCGTGGGGCAGGACCTGGAGGTCATCACGAAAAACCGCGACGGCTTCACGACCGCGACCGCGTGCCGCTGCACCTTCGTGCCTCTAATCGGCGAGCACGGCTACGAAAAATAGCCCTCACTGCGACCAGCGGACAACGTCCGCAGGAAAATCCGTATGAAGGGGTTACTTGTTTCGTGGTTGAGGCGTTTTGGTGATAAGGACAACAGGAAGGAACTTTTCCACTTACCCCGAAACAACATGAAGGGATTGCGTGTTTCGTGATTGAGGCGTTTAGTGATAAGGGCAACGGGACGGGGGCTCCCTGTTTTTCTCCTTATGGCGAAAAAACGCAGTC
>JAUWEX010000331.1 GCA_030607235.1 Planctomycetota bacterium
ATACAACCTGACCGGCGGGACGCTTAACACAGGCGATCTTATCGTCGGCCACAACGGCGCCGGCGCACTGACCGTGGGCGGCGGAGATTTGAACGTCGGCGGCGACTTCGCTGTCGACAGTTTCTTCGACATCACTTACAACCTGACTTCCATCACGGTGGGCGGCGATTTGACCTTCGAAGACGGTGCGGTATTCAGCGCCGTGGCGGGCAGCACCATCCACCTGACCGGCTCCAACTTCTACAACGAGTCGACTTCGGCCTCCAACCTGGCCGGACTCGGGAACACCGAGTTCGTCTTTGAAGGCGGCGCGGGAGTCCTCGACACATTTGAAGTGGCGGGCCTGGTCGACGGCGGATTCGTCGACAACTTCGCGCTGGGCGCGCTCACCCTGGGCGGCACGGACGAAGGGCACCTGCAACTGGTGGACGACACCGACAACGGCAATCGCGGCACCGAAGGCGAGGAATGCCTGTTCGTGTACGACTTCACGATTAACGCAGGCTCGTCGCTCGACGTCAACGGCTTCCTCCTTTACGAAAGCGGCGATCACGCCGACGAGTGGAACACATGGATTGCCGATGGCTGGCTCTTCGACGGTCTGGGCGGAAGTCTCAATGCCGTCTATAATTCCGACGACGACTGGACCACATTCGGCGGCGGCTGCGTCATCCCCGAGCCCGGCACCATCGCAATGCTGGCGATGGGTGTGCTGGGTATGCTGGGCGTTCTGCGCCGGAAGCTGCGCTGATTCGCAGTCCGGCTCGAAATCTGGGGGAAAATTGAGAGCGTCTTCTCAATTTTCCCCAGACTGATATTCGGCAGCACCTTTGCCTGGACAAAAGTTGCGACTTCGACGAAGTTCGCGAGATCGTGGAAGCGCTTGGATACATGACCCATATTCACTCGCGCGGTGAGGAGAGCAGGCAGTCCGCATCAGGCGGACCGCCCGCCCTGAATCGCGTTTTTCTTTCGGCGCCATCCCGTAACCAGCATAATCGCCGCCACCGCACAGCCGAAAGCCCCCACAGGCCAAAGCCGAATGTCAGCGGACAGGCCATCGACAATCCAGCCCAACAGCGGGCAGATCGCGGCGGCGAACAAAGACTTGCCCTGCGACTCGATGCTCAGCACCGTGGCCATCTGCTTGCCGTCGGTGCGGTCGGCGAGACGGCTTATCAACATCGGCCTCCACAGGTTCTGCAAAACCGCCAGAACGATAAAGGCCGCTATCGCTATTGCGAAAACACCTGTCAGCACCCCAACGACAATCGCAGCGAAGGCCGCGAAATCGATCACCCATATCAGCCACGAAGCCTTTTTCTCGCCCCCGGAGGCACGGGCGAACCCGCCGGCGTGCCGCGCGGCGAAACTGCTCAGCAGGTACAGCGCAAACCCGACCGGCGCGATCAGCAGCGCCGTCTTCTGTCGCCCGCCGATAGCGGCCAGTATCGGCAGACCGAGTGCGGCGGTCTGGATCAGGGGCTGGATGTAGTCCTTGACCGATTTGTAAATCCCCTCAAAACCCGTCGCCTCGATAAGCAGTCTCCTGACCTCGCGGCGGCGAAAACTCTCGTGCAGGCTGCGCCACAACACCCGCAATATCGCGCCGATACTTTTCGAGCCGGTGTGCTCGCCATCGAGATACGCCGGATAGCCCATAAAGTTCACGACGTTCAAAACATACGGCACGATGCAGGCCAGGAAAATCACCTCGTAACTGTCGCTGATGTAAACCATCGCCGCGGCGATCAAAACGCTCACAGCCGAGCCGAGTTTGCTCCACGAGCGGGTCTTGCCGTAGATCGCGGTCTTCTCGCCATCGCGGCCCTCGCGATTGAGCCAGTCGAAAATGATCGCCTTGTGCGTTCCGGTGCGGAAGGCCTCGCCGATGCTGAAGGCCAGCATCGCCGGAAACAGCAGCCACACGCGGTCGCTCATGCCGAAAATCGCAAACGCGGCGATGTAGGCCAGGAAGGACGCGATCATCGCCCGCCGCCGCCCGAGAACGTCCGCAATCGCGCCCGTCGGGATTTCCATCAGGTTGATACATATCTCGCGGAAGCCGAACAGCAGTCCGATCATCATGAAAGACAACCCCTTCTCGCGAAAAGCAAGCATAATGAAGAGGTCGTAGTACTGCTGATTTTTTAGAAAGCCGTATAGGCAGAATCTGAACAGCATCGCGAATCTCTCCGGTTATCAGGCCGCAC